>DATJTR010000589.1:0-13281 GCA_035503215.1 Pirellulales bacterium | reverse complement strand
TAGTCGGCACCGCCGCCGCCACTGTTGTGGACCGGAGCCAGGAATACCGCTTCAACCCCAACGAAAGGCTGCAGGCAGCGCCGGCATTCGCCCATGCACATGCAGCCTCCGTTGGGCATGCACGAGGGCGCGGCGGCAGCTTTGCCCGCAACCGACTCGGGAGTCTCCGCAGCGAACGGCGAATTCGCGTCCGGGTCGTCTGGAATCGGGGCAACCGGATCATCCTGCTGCTCTTCGAATGCGGTTCGCAGCAACGAGGACCCGCTGACCGTGCCGGCGTCGTCCACATTCTCCGCAGACGTCGTCGCCAAGGTTGGCCAGCCGTTGGGCAGATCGGCACGCCCCACTGCAGGCGTCAAAAGCGCACTCAGCGCAATCCATCTCAGCAATGAGCGGCTAAAGCGTAACATCTCGGGTTCCTCCGTGATTCGAAATCAGATGTGCGTGGTTAGGTGGGCGGGAACGTGCCTGTGAAGTGAGCGTAGGCGAGAAGTGATTGCAGACGAGCGGCGTGACACCGAGCGCCAGTGGTGCGAAGCACCGTCCAAGCGGCGATCATTGCCGGCGACCAGGTCGGAGTGATGCGTAGGAAGGCGTGACGAAGGGCAGCGGCGAGTCGTGGCTGCCCATGCGAATGGCTTGCAGCGGCCAAGCGCTCGACTGCAATAGGAAGTGAACGACCGAAGCCTCAAGGGCAGGCGAAAGGATAGGTGCGAAAACGTGTCGGAGAGAGGATTCAGATGGGCCGGGCAGCCGCCTTGCGCGGCGTGCCCGATAACCGTTATCGCACGCATTCGAGGAAGAATCCAACACTTCGTACCGCTACGTTATTACCGCTACATGCGGCAAGGCTTCACAAACGGGCAAGCCTACCCAGAATAGGACCGTAGCACCCGCCAGTTCCGCGGCAAAAACCGGCAGTTCGCCTGCATCGCGTGCATGTCCCGAGACTAACCAGCATCAAACGGGGCAATGCAGGAAAACTTTGCCGGCCGTGATGCTCGTTCCAGCTTCTACGGAGCACGGCGGCTGCTGGCAGCGCTGATCCCAAATGTGTTGGATCAGGAAAGCGACGCTGACTTTTCCAGCGCTACACGGCAGGAAGTCCTCGCGCAAACAAGCTTTCCGTCATTTTCTGCCTAACCGCTAACCGATGATTACGCTGTCGCAATCGACAAATTCGTTATTCGCGGCACATCGAGAAGATTGATTACAACCGGCAAAAATTAACACCGCGGTTCCCTCGTCCCTCGCAGCGAGTCCGCGATCCGCTCTCAATCAAAGGCCCGATGGAAATGCCCTTGCCGGTCCACCAAAAGCGTTCCAATGCCTCGGTCGAGCGCCGCGATCGCGCGTTGGCGCGGGTTTGCGGTTTACTGATTGCGTTGGCAGTTGCACTGACCGCGAACGAGTCAATTGCCCAGCAGCCTATTGCCCAGCAGCCTATTGCCCAGCAGCCTATTGCCCAGCAGCCAATCGCCCAGCAGCCAATCGCTCAACAGCCAATCGCTCAACAGCCAATCGCTCAACAGCCAATCGCTCAACAGCCAATCGCTCAACAGCCAATCGCTCAACAGCCAATCGCTCAACAGCCAATCGCTCAACAGCCAATCGCCCAGCAAGTGCAGGCCGTACCTGCCCAGCGCGCGGCCGACCCACCATTGCCGCGCGAGCTTTCGGTTTGGGCCGCGACGCAATCGAACCAGGGGGCAGGATCGGCGTCATTCGCTCGCTGGCAAACCGACGAGCAAAACCCAGGCGGTCTGTCCGAGCCCGCCGTATGGAATGGGCCGGTAGGCTTGTTGCCGGTTCCGGATGCGGAGTTGGTCGGCGCCGTGAGCGGAATGGGCGATACCCGCTTGCGTCAGGCGAGCTTGATCGAGGCCGCGCCACCGATCACGCCACCACCACTAGGGCGCCGGCTGACTCAGAGCGCGCCAATCGAACTGGCACAACAGACGCCGCCGCCCGACACGGGAATACAAGCAACCGAGTCTCCCTCGGCCGTGGGAAACGCCGCGGCTCCCGGATCCCAACAGGGGGATGATAAAAAACTGGGCAAGGCACCCATCGATTACTCCCGTCAATTCCTTCGCACGCAATCGGTGCTGGTCAAGCAAGGGCAAATCCAATTTGACACCGGCGTGGGCTACGGCACGGTCGAATCGTATTTTCCCACGATCGTCAACAACACCTTGGTGCAGGGCTTTTATCACCGCCGGTTGGGATACGCCCCGGCCCAAATCCGCTATGGCCTGTCCGACCGTGCTCAATTCTATGCAAACTGCCCGGTAGGTTACGTCTGCACGGAAACAACGGTGCTGGGTTCCTACGCGAATTATTCCGGGCGAGGCGGGACGGGCGACACGAATGTCGGTGTCTCTTACTGGCTGCGGAAGAGTAACGGTTGCCCGTTCGATCCGGACGTCATCACAACGTTCGGCATGACGATTCCGACGGCACCGGCCTCGTTTCTGAGCGCCCTGAATACGCCGCAGACTTCGCTGGGTCAGGGCTTTTGGGCTGCGACCTGGAACGTGCTGGTCATCCAGAGCCACGACCCGGTGACGATTTTCTACGGCGTCGGTGGCCGGCAACTGTTCTCGCGTACGATCGAAGGAACTCCGGTGCAGCCCGGGCAACAATTTACCTATCAACTGGGGGCCGGTTTCGCCGTCAACGAGCGCGTGACCTTCAGTGCCAGTTACTTTGGCTACTTCATCACCGACACCTACATCGATCATCAACGATTGGTCGGCTCGTTTCTGGAGCCCCAATATATGCGTTTCGCGGTGACCGCCTCGCGTCCCCATCGAATCATCGAGCCGTACGTGCTGATCGGAACCACGGCTGATGCCGCACGCAGCATCATCGGCATCAACATCACGTTCATGTAAACCGCCGCCGACTGCTCCACCGCCGGGGTGAGTCAGAAATCCGCCAGTCTCGACGAAACTCTTTCCCGCTCATTCGAAGCAACGCCAACATGCCGGCCGAATCTCTTAGGACGAATGACGGCTTGCTCTCACCCAGGCGCGGTAACTGCGGCGTGAGGCGATCACGCGGCGCCCGGATGTTGCTCGCGGCCGGAGCGATCGCGATCGCGGTTGGCCAAATGGCGACGCCGCTGGCGCGCTGTCAGGAACTGCGGTCTCCGATTCGCGATCCCGCGATCATCATGCAGAAACGGAACAACCGCAGTTGGCTGGAAATTCGGCGGCAGAACATCGTCATGCAGGGCTTTGACTATTCTTGCGGCGCCGCGGCCCTGGCAACGTTACTACGCTATTTCTGGACCGACGACGTCAACGAAACGACCGTCTTGCAAGCGATCGACAAACTCCTGACTCCGGCCGAGCTCAAAGATCGTGTGCAGAACGGTCTGGCGATCGAAGATCTGAAACGTGCCGCCATTGAGCTGGGCTATCTGTCCGAGGTCGGCAAAATCACCTTCAGCGAACTGTGCCAGTCCAAGGTGCCGCTATTGGTCGCGATCACGGCCGACGGCTATGACCACTTCGTGATCGTCCGCGGCGTTTTTGGCGAAAACGTGTACCTGGCCGATCCCATGCGAGGAAATATCCGCGTCCGTACTTCGCTGTTTCAATGCCAGTGGCAGAAAAACGCGGTGCTGGTCGTGCTAAAGGCCAACATTAAGCCGCCAAAGTTCTCGCCGCTGACCGTGCGGCAAAGCGAAGTCGACCTGGGCGAACTCAACAACCAGGTCATTCGCACGATGCCGGCCAAACCCGGCTCGCTCTCGCCGCCGTGAGCTTGGACCGTGCGTTCCGCTCAGCGCTCGTTCGATTGAGCACGCGACCGCGCACGCCCTACCAGGCGAAACCGGTCGACAGTCCGAAACCCAACAGGCTGAGATTCGAATTGCCAGCCGATGCGGTGGAGAAAACGGTTCCGCCCACGTTCGGCCCTGCGTCGGCGTTCGAGCTGGCCGACGAACCGTTGTTGACGTGCCAGTATTGAAATTCGCAGCCAATGCGGAAGAAGACGGTGGCCGGCAAAGACTCGAGATCGCGACTATATTGAGCGCCGAATTGCAGTTCGCCGATGAACGCATCACCATCGCCGATGCTGCCCGACGGGTACACCGCCCCCGCCGCGGTCGTATTGCTGTTGAAAGAGGCAGACGAGGTGGCAAAGGCGGAGGAGGTGCCGGACCCCAGGTATGACACCCGTCCTCCGTAGAACAGATTCCATTTTGATTCGCCCAGCGGCGTCATCCCATAGACGCTGGCAGTGATACCTGCCCCGATGAACCTCGCCCCCGAGGCGGCCGATGCCAGGTACAGTCCATGGTTAAAGATATCTCCCGATGAGATCGACGAGAAGCGGCTGAACTGTGCATAGCGGGCACCGACGGTGAACCACAGCTGCTGATCGTTGTCGAATTGAAAGCGACGGATCGCTTCGAGGTCGAACGTTTGCAGCTTTAATTGGGCATCGGAGTACACCCCCTGGCTCGTGCTGCCGGGAAACTCGGCGCCCGCCGGATTGTTCGACAGGCCCCAATAGCGGAAGCCGACGCCCCAACGGTCATTGGTCAATCCAACCCAAATCCGCGGCGTGACGACCATCCCGTTCGCGCTGCTGGCGTTGTAGGACACCGTGGTCGCGCCGTTGTCGAAGCTGTAATTCGCGCCGCCTCCACCGGTGTTGTGCACGGGCGCAAGAAAGACCGTCTCGATGCCGACGAAGGGCCGCACTCCGCGGCGGAATTGATCGAATCCAGGACCGTAGGCCATCACCGATGGTGGCGCCGTGCCAGGAGCTGCCACAGCGGCCAATGGCGCCGGCACGCTGGTGATCGTGGCCGAGTCATCGCTGCCGGCCGGCTCGTTGTAACTCGCCAGCGTGACGGCCGGATCGGCATCGCTCACCGCATCGCCGACGGGTGGCAGGCGCGACGTGGTTGGCGATTGTGCGCCAGCCAGGCCGGCAAGCAAAAGACCATCCAACAGAAGCGTCGTGAACAATATCTGACCCACGCGGAACATTGCAAAACCTCCGCGAGTCATGCCCCTCGGCCTGCGACGCTGCCGTGTGCGGTGGTCACGTCGGCGATCTTCTGCGCCCCAGTCCGATGTGAAGTTGGCTGGCCGCGACGGTACGGCGATTGGCCTCAAGACGGGATGAAATATGTATCAAGGCCCGCCAAGCCGGACAAGTCGGCTTCTCGGCTCGGCGCCGTAAGTTGAAGAGCTCGGTAAGCTTCGGTCTCCAAATGGGGGGATTCGATCGTTCTAGAGAGCCTTGGCCGGCGGACGTAGCTGGCTGCCGCGGGATGGAAACGCAGGGCGACCGACTTGGTCGCCGCCGCCGGCACGCCGCCCGTGCGTCACCCAGAAGTGGACGAATGCAGACCAGCGCAAAGGCACCGTGCCGCGGCCAAGCCCTTAAAACGGGGCACCGGCATGGCTGGCATGAGCTTTGCTTCCGGGATTGTTAACCCTTGGTGGTGTTCGGCGTGGGCAAGCCGGGCCCAAATATCCACTACAGACTGCGAAGGAGAAAGCAATGCTATATTGGTCTTTAGTGTTCCTCGTTTTGGCGATCGTGGCTTCGTTATTCGGGTTTGGTTTTGTTGCCGGCACGGCGCTTTACTTCGCCAAAGTGTTGTTTGTCGTGTTTCTGGTTTTGTTCGTCGTCAGCCTGATCGCTGGCATGCGGCGACCTGCGATCTAGGTCACGCGCGGCACCAGACTAATTCAATGAGCAAAGGCTGTGGCCGCATCGCGAAAGCGGTGCGTGCCGCAGTGGCGTTCCAGGAAGGAAAGATATGAACAAACACGATCGAAATGCTACCGACCAATTGCGGGACAAAGTCGGGGACGTGCGACAGAATCTCCGCGACATTGGCTCTCTTGCGCAGGATGCGGCCAAAGAAAAGGCAACGCAGATCCAAGACGCGGTGGGTCAGCACGCAGCCGAAATTCGTGATGCCACCGTCCGCAAGGCGGAAGACCTCCGCGACCGCGCTGGCGAGTACTATGAGGAAAACATCGGCCGAGCGATCGACATCGAGCGCACCTTGGAGCAACGTATTCGCGAGAAACCCCTACAGTCGATCGCTATCGCTGCGGGAGTTGGCATGTTCCTGGGAGTGCTTTGGAGTCGCCGCTGAGTTTTCGGCCGTGGAAGAATTAGAAGGCGCGATTCGGTGGGGGTGAGTCAACGTATGGGGAGTTCTCACGCGCCAGCCAGCGGCGATTCAGTCGACGACACGGTGCGAGTTCAAACTGCTCCTCGCTCTCCCATTCCCGAGGGTTCGGCGGCGTCCGACCCCGCGCCCTCCGATGCCACATCGGGGAAAGGGCCGGATGCGGCGCAGCGGCTCGCCGGTGATCTGCGTTCTTTGCGAGCGGCCATCCAATGGTTCTTGGCAGCCCGCCGCGACCAGGTGAAATTGGTCGCCCGTCAGGCCATTATTTGGACCGTCGCAATCGGCCTGCTTGTTTTGATGGCGGCCACTTTCGCGGCCTCGGCCTGCGTGATCCTGGTGTTAGGCATTGCCGGCGGGGTAGGGGAACTAGCGGGGGGTCGCCCCTGGCTCGGGGCGTTGATCACCGGAGGTATCTTCGTTCTGGGCGGCGCCGGTGCGGGCTATTTGCTGTTGTGGAAGGTTCGGCAACGCTTCCGGCGGAAAACTTTGGAACGCTATGGCAGAGTCGAACGATAAAGGCACGGCCCGCACGTCCGATGTGGGCTCCGAGGCGGATTTTCTGGCCGAGCAAGCTGCCGCGGCCCAGCGTGCGCTTTCGGACACGCTTCGGCGAATGAAAGCCGATTTAGGTGATACTGCGGATCTGGCGGCTTGGGCCCGCCGGTATCCTTGGCCCACCGTGGGCATTGCCGCAGCCGCTGGTTTCTTGGTGGCCAAGACGATGTTCAGCCCCGCGTCCGCGCACGAAGTTGGCCCGACCGATATCGCGGACGAAGAAACCGCAGCCGATTCCACCCCTCGGACTCGCGGCGCGCGCCGCAGGCGGTCAACCGAGTCTGGGCTGTTCCGTTCGTTGCTGGCCGAAGTGCTGCGGAACTTCGCCAATGCTGCTCAAGCGGCAATCGTGGCCGCAATCGGGGCCCGCTTTCAGGCCCCACAAACAGCTGCCCCTGCCACGGCGGCCGATCCGAGTGTCGCCGCCGGAGGGAGCGGCAACGGCTTTGCACCAGCCGATCCGGTCGGAGCCGATGCGTCGCCGCTGTCGCCCGGCTGAAAACGCGCCCGGCTGAAAACGCGCCGGGCTGAGAACGCGCGGGATGCGAGCCACGCCGCGCGGCGGCCGCCTTACTGCAATCCGTGGGTCATCAATCCCGCACCAAGATCCCGCATTACTTGAATTTATCTCGGGTGCTCAGCTCGGTGTACAAGGGGAGATGGCGGTAATAGACCTCGAGGATCATCGTGGCCATGGCCGTGCAATAGAGACGCCCGCCGGCGGTGGACCCCATATCGGTCCCATCGAAAAACCAACTGCCCGCTTCGTGTCCCTTCTTGCTCTGCGTGCCGACGAGGTAATCACGCATCGCCTCATTCCATGCCTTCCACTCCTCGCCGCCGTAATGGTGGAGCACTTGCGTGCCGTAGTAGTTGTAGTACATGTTGTTTCGCGGCGGACCGGAATCGTCGAGCGACGGACCGTTCTGGCTGAGGATAGACACGCCACGCACGAGTGCCGGCCGGTCGCGCTCCCAACCCATGTACATGCGGCATAAGAGGCCGATGGCCGACGTTGCCGAACCCTTCCCCGGCGCGAGGTAGCCATACATCGCTCCGTCTTCGTCCTGCACGCTGTCGAGGAAATAGCCGGCTTTGCGGATCGTGTCCGCGGGAACCCTGAGGTACGCCATACTGGCGCTCTTCAGCGCCATGAGTTGCCAACCGACGACCGACGCATCCCCTTCGTGGTCGGGAAAATTCCGCAGATAGCGCCAGCCGCCGCCGATAGGATCCTGGGCGGCGACGATGAAATCAATCGATTTCTGCGCTGCCCCCTCCAGGGTGTTGTCGCGCGTCATTCCGTAGGCTTCGCACAACGCGATCGACGCCAGTCCGTGGCTGTACATCTTTCCGCCAGGGTCCCACAGGCTGCCGTTGCCGCCGGCCTGATGCATTGCGCGACCGAGAAAGTGCAGGGCCATGTCGACATTTCGCTTGTAGCGCCCTTGCCGGTGCGTTTCGCCAGCGCCAAGAAACGGCAAGACTCCAAGCGCCGTGGAGGCAATTGGCGCCTGGCCCTGATGTCCCGGATTGCCGCAGCGACCGGCACAATGCGGCGCGGTCTGATGGGCAAAGCTCCAACTGCCGTCCGAGTTCTGGTGTTCGCTCAACCATTTCAGTGCTTGGGAGACCGCGTCCTCGCTGGCGTAGCTGCCGCCGCCCAGGCCCACGAGTTGAGCCCGTCGGGCGGCGCTGAGCCGGCCTTGCAGCGAATTGGTGATCGAATTACCGATGCCGGCCAGCATTTCGCCTTCGCCCGTGCCAGCGCCGGCCGGCACCGAATTGGCCGGACCAGTTCCCACGGGAACCGACATCGCATTCAAAGGATTGGCAATGTCTGGTGCGGCAGGCATGAGCGGCGCCGAGGGGGCGAGCGCCCCGGAGGCCAAGGCGTTGCTGGCCGTGGGCTGCAAGACCTCGTCGATCTTCGCCGTGTCGGCACCCGAATCCTGGATGGCCGGTTCGGGCGAGGCGTCGTCCAAGCCGCCCCCATCGCCGTCGCCGTCGCCCCGGGCCACGGTCGCTATCGACCCGGCTTCGGGCCTGACGCCGTGGACCACGGTATAACTGGCCAGAACTAAAATGAACGACAGATGAAATACGGTGCTCAAAAGCCAACTGGGCACCTGTTGCCAAAATCCGCCCAAGGCCAGCGCGTTGCCGGCAATCGCCGCCAAACCTCCCATGCCTGGCAAACTCTGGCTCCGCGAGGTTGGCAACGGCGGCGGCTTTGGCCCCAGGCCACGCGCGAACTCGGCCGGCGGCACAGCCATGGGATGGCCGCTGTCGGAGCTGGAGGGAGAGATGGCCATTTTTTGATCGTGGTGCAGGCCCAGAAAGGGGGAGTGCCGTTCTTAAAACGCTCCCCTTTTCGGACCACCAGCGTCGCTGCCTGGTATCCGCGCGCGTGAAATGTCGCTCATTCCTTAGTGTATGCGAGAGGGACGAAAAGAAGAGCACCCGGAGCGCCGAAAAACGCCTTTAAGCCGGCCCTTTCCGGAACGATCCCGCCCTCCTCTAGCGGCAAAGGCCATAAACCGTACAATCTAGTGCCTATTGCCATTGCACTCGCGACTCCGACCGGAGGGCAGGCAGGCTGAGCCCGAAGCTTGGCCGCCAATCCGGAGGCGTCAATCATTTATGCGGAATTTCCTGGAGAATCCGGACCATGGCCAAGGGTAAGAAGAAGGTGGAAACAGTGTTCCTCGTTTGCGAGGAGACGGGGGACTACAACTACACCCTGCGTCGCAAGACGGGGGGCGAGAAACTAAAGCTGCAGAAGTACTCGCCTCGCCTCCGCCGCCGGACCCTGCACACTGAGAAGAAGAAATAAGGGCGTCTCCGTTTCGCTGCGACCATTCTATCCGTCGCCCCTGTTTGCAATCTCTGGCAAACAATCAGCGCCCCGGTTGATGGATTTCGTCGCCCACCGAGGCGATATGCGATTGCTCAGGTGCACTCGCTTTCCCGGATCCGTTTCGCGCCCGCTGGCACACTGTGCGTAGCGTTGGGCGTGACGAAGCGCACCGAATCGTTCCCCAACCGCCTCGCACGTTGCTCGCGGTCGACTTCGCTCCCCCCTTGCGACTAACGCCGTTACATCTCGGCGCGGGGGCATGGTTGACTTCGCTCATCCATCGAGCAGGGGGCACGTTCCCCTCACACGTGTCGTGGCGATTGGCCCAGACGGTCTTCGTTGGTTGCTCTATGCCAGGGTTGAATCAAGAATGAAGTTTGCGGTATGTGGTGCGCCCGTCGCTGGCGTGGTCGATTGTCGATCGCACGCGGGGCGCGATCATCCACGACGATCTCTCAACGAAGAAAGCGGCGCTTCTCGATCCGATTTGCGAGGGCTTTGCGGCGTGCGAAGGCACGCGTTTGGGGCAGGCGGTAAACGACTTTGAATCGTCGCAGGAAGGCGGTCTTGCCGCGGCGGTTCGCAGACAGGCGAGCGTGCTTCTCGCGCCCAGCCTGCGGCGGCATCCCAAACGTGGAGAGCTTCTATGAACACGCGATTGACTCGTTCGTCAACCTCTTGCTCTACGGCACGGTTTGCATCGCTCCTGCGGTCGGCAAGGTGGTGGAGTGGCGGAATACTGCTCTCGGCGATCGCCGCGTTCGCTGTGGCCCAGAGCGCGGAACCGCGCGAAGGAAATGACAGCGTGCCGGTCCTGGTTCCCGACGTACCGGAGAGCGACGTCTACGACCCGGCGTTGCTCGACCGCACTTTGGAGAACAATCGGCTGGTCGAATCGGAGATTCGCACCGAAGTGGAAAACGACCTGCGGCAAGCTCGGCTGCGAATGGCCGCCAGCCCGCACACGGTCGAGGACGACCTGAAGCTGGCATTGGAGGAAGTGCGCAAGGCGCCGGAACTATCGGTGGATGTGCGCGCTCAATTGGAAGAGCAACTCGAAACGGCCCTCCGGGAATCGGCCCGGCGAGCCGTGGAAAAGGACCAGCGCGACATCGAATTCGAGCAGACTCAAGCGCAGGCCGAAGAACGCTTGCGAATCACGCAGGCCTTGGAACGACGGCAGGAAAAGCTGCGCCAATTGATGGACCGTTTCGATTCGCTGATGGCCGAAGGGCGCTACTTGTTGGCCGAAGAGACCGCGGCCTACGAAGTGCAAAAGCTAGCGCCGAACGATCCGATCTCGGTCTCGGCGGCCAAGGTTTCCAGCATGGTGCGCTACGCCAAAGACATCGCGATGGTTCGTCTCGCACGGCAGAAGGGCTACGTTGACGCGATGTTTCAAGCCGAGTTGGCGTTCGTTCCCTTCCCGGACGACCAGCCGATCGTCTATCCCGACGCGCAAATGTGGGAGGAGATGGGCGCGCTTCGCAAGAAATGGAAGGACTACGCCTCGGTCGATCTGAAAGACCAGGAAGGGCCAACCGCTAGAATCCAAAAAGCACTCGACGAAGAGACTAGTTTCGACTTCACTGAGCTTCCCCTGGATCAGGTCGTCGCCTATCTGAAGGACAAGCACGGCATCGAAATCCAGCTCGACACCAAGGTGCTGGAAGAAGCGAGCATCGGCATCGACACTCCGGTGACCCGCAGCCTGAGCGGCATCACTCTGCGTTCGGCGCTCCGGCTAATGCTTGGTGCGCTCGATCTGACCTATGTCATCAAAGACGAAGTGCTGCTGATTACCACGCCCGACAAAGCCAATAACGAACTCCAAACCAAGGTCTATCCCGTGGCCGACCTGGTGATGCCCATTCCCCGCACCGGGATGATGGGAGGTGGCATGATGGGGCGAGGAATGGGGGGCGGCATGATGGGGGGCGGCATGATGGGCGGCGGCATGATGGGCGGCGGCATGATGGGCGGCGGCATGGGTGGCATGGGTGGCATGGGCATGGGCGGCGGAATGTTCTGATCCCCCCGCAGCCACCTACCCCCGAATGACATTTCCGGTAATGTCCACCAAAACATTCGGCGGAGATTTCGCTTCGAATGGGTGGGCTACCGTCTTTTGGCGACGCGCACTCGTTCCGTGGTGCGCGCTTTGGCTTTCTGCCTGCTCCGATAAGCCGAAGCATTAACCTCCGCATCGCCACTTTTTGCCCCAAATCAGGCACGTTGGGGATCCATGCCGACGGCCGGGCTATTTTCAAGCCTCAAAAGCGCGCATTTCTCATGCTGTTGCGTTGAAAAATCGACCAACTAAAATAGGGGGTGAGTTAGAATCTAGCCAAGCCTCGGTACACGAATTGACCGGAAGGGAGAGGTCTGGCTCTTTGCACATCAGGCAAGTCAGTCTGCGGCACAAGACGCCGCATGGCAGCTGGCGTAAATACGGTCGGAAGCGCCAAACCGTCATCAACCCGGGTGCAGTCAATGTCCGATGGCGTGATAGGGAATGAGGGTCGAGGTTCAGCGGAATAGAAGGAGAGAAGTCATGGGCACGCAACAGATTCGTTCGCCAGGCTCGCGGTGTACCGTATCGATCAAGTTCGTTGCTCGATCGGTTCGCTGGATGGGACTTTGGGCCATGATATTGGGCACGGCTTTCGTCGCCGGTGCGCAAAACAGCGATTTACGCGACGGAGTCGGCGGCGACAGCGTGCCGGTCGTCGTTCCCGACGTGCCGGAAGAAGACATCTATAATCCAGCCCTGCTCGACCGCACGCTCGAGAACAATCGTCTTGTCGAAGGGCGGATCCGCGCCGAAACCGAAAATGAATTGCGCGATGCGCGGGCGCGGATGACCGCCAACCCGCAGTCGGTCCAAGAAAGTTTGAAGCTCGCCCTGGAGCGGGTCCGGAAAGCACCCGAGCTCTCGGCCGAAGTACGCGCTCAGTTGCAAGGGCAACTCGAGACGGCGCTGCGCGAATCGGCGCGCCGATCGGTGGAAAAGGACCAGCGTGATATTGAATTCGAGCAGACTCAAGCCCAAGCCGAGGAACGCTTGCGGATTACTCAGGCCTTGGAACGGCGGCAGGAAAGGTTGCGCCAGTTGATGGACCGCTTCGATTCCTTGATGGCCGAAGGGCGTTACCTGTTGGCCGAAGAGACCGCGGCCTACGAAGTGCAAAAGCTCGCGCCGAACGATCCGATCTCGGTCTCGGCAGCCAAAGTATCGGCCATGACGCGCCACGTTCAAGACATGGCCATGGTCCGCCTCGCGCGGCAAAAGGGCTACGTCGATGCAATGTACCAGGTCGAACTGGCATTCGTGCCTTTCCCGGACGACCAAGTGATCGTCTATCCCGACGCTCAAATGTGGGAAGAAATGGGCGCGCTGCGCAAAAAGTGGAAGGACTACGCCTCGGTCGATCTGAAGGATCAGGAAGGGCCGACCGCCAAGATCCGCAAGGCGCTCGACGAAGAAACCAGCTTCGAGTTCACCGAACTTCCGTTGGATCAGGTCGTGCAATACCTGAAAGACAAGCATGGCATCGAAATCCAGCTCGATACCAAGGTGTTGGAAGAAGCGAGCATCGGCGTCGATACGCCGGTCACTCGCAGTCTGAGCGGCGTTACCTTGCGTTCGGCGTTACGGCTCATGCTCGGTGCCCTTGATCTGACCTAC
>DATJTR010000588.1:0-7574 GCA_035503215.1 Pirellulales bacterium | reverse complement strand
CCGCGGCGATCAGCAACATCATCGACAGCTTGGAGCGGGCGGCGCGGACCTCTGGCTGTTCGGCTTCGCAGGGGGAACCGGTTTCGTCCGGCCCGCTCCCCAGGCCGAGAAAGACGCGCCCGAAAACTCGTAGCACGGCGACGCCGGTGAGCAATGCCGCGGCCAACCAGATCCAACTTAGCCAGTGCATGCCGGCGGCGGCCGCCGCCCGCTCGAGCGCCGATTTCCCCAGCCAGGTGCCAAACGGAGGCACGCCGACCAGGGCCAGTCCGCCGACGAGCAGCGTCGCGCCCAGCCACGGCTCGCGGCGGCCACGTCCGACCAGTTTGGTTTGATCGATGCTGCCATGTCGATCGAGCAGGATGCCGGCCAACATGAACAACGCCCCCTTCACCAGTCCGTGACCGGCCAAATAGACGAAGGTCGCGGCCAGGCCATCGGCCGACAACAGGCCCAGCCCCATCAGCATCATGCCCGAATGGCTGACCGTGGAAAAAGCCAGCAGGCGTTTGATATGACGTTGCCACACGGCCAGCAGCGCTCCGACCAGCGCGGTCACCGCACCGGCGGCAATCAAGACACGACGGACGTCGGGGGCATGCGGCGCCAAAACGCCGGAAAAGCCGATCCAATAGACGCGGGCCGCCCCGAACAAGCCGAGTTCGACCATGATCCCTGAGAACATGACGCAGACCGGCGTGGGAGCCACGGCATGCGCGTCGGCCAGCCAGAAATGAAAAGGTACGATCGCCCCCTTGATGAAGAAGCCCGTGAGTACCAAGGTCAAGGCGAGCACGACGAGGCGATCGGCTGACGCGTGAGAGAGAACCTCGCCGATCTGGGCCAAGTTCAGTGCGCCAGTTCGCGCGTAAAGCAGCCCCACGCCGACGAGCAACAGATACGCACCCAGCGTATTGACGATGGCAAAATTCAGCGACCCTTCGAGCGAGCTTTCCGACTCGATTTTGTATCCGGTAAGGGCATAGGCCGAGACGCTCATCAATTCGAAGAAGACGAACAGATTGAACAAGTCGGCGGTCAAACAAAAGCCAATCATGGCCGCAAGAAAGACGAGCATGAGGACGTGATACAAGGCCCGCACCGTATCGAAATAGCGCCCCGAGAAGGCCAAAGCAGCCGTCATCAACAGAGCGGCGAGCGTGGCCATTGCCGCCCCCAGCGGATCGACCACCCAACCGACCCCCACGACCTGCTGGCCGCGCGGCAACCAATCACCGAACCAGTAGACCATCGGTCGATCGTCGGCCGCCACGTGCCGGGTGAAGGCGGCGCACAACGCGCACGCCACCGCCGCTGTGACGACCGCCAACCCATCGACCACGGTGCGGGGCAAGCGTCGCCCCAACGCGGCGAGCACGACAGCCATCGCCAGGGGGAGCAGAATCGCCAACGGAACGAGGGTAGTCATGGGTTTCTGAGCGGCAGTAGCCTGCGGGGGTCGATCGTTCCTTTGCGTTTCTGGATCTGCACCGTCAATGACAGGAGCAACGCGGCCGAGGCCGCTGAGACGACGATGTCGGTAAGCGTCAGCGCCTGAACGATCGGATCGACCGTCGTTTCCAGCGGAACGTCGCGCTGATAAATCGGCGCTTGGGCCGGCGGCCAGCGAAATCCAACCGCTAGCAGCACGAGATAACTGGCCGCTTGCACGACTCCCAGACAACCAATCAGGTGCACCAGGTTTCGGCTCGTCGCCATGCCGTACAAGGCCACGACCAAGAGCCAGCCGGCAACGTAAAACGGCAAATGCGAGATCATTGATGTCTCCGATAACGGGCGCGGTGCAACGGCTCGACGAACTCGATGGTCAGGAGCATGAAGCCGGCCGCCACTGCCACGCCGACTCCGAAATTGATCGCCCAAATCGTGCCACTTGAGAGCAAGTTACCCGTCTCCCCCAGCGGCAATACGTTCGTCAAATAGGGACGGCCCGCGGCAACGCCACAGAATCCGATGGCAAGGTACGAGCCGATTCCGAGCGCTTCGACGAACTCGAGCACCGCCAGTGGCAGCGTTCGGTAGAGCGCCGCGGCACCACCCGACAAGGCGACGAGGAGGGCCACGGCCGAGATCACGATTCCCCCTTGAAAGCCGCCCCCGGGGCTCAAATGCCCTTGCAGAACGATGTACCCCCCGAAGACCAACAAGGCGCCCACCGCCGGCAGGCTGACCAGGCTGACCGGCTCGGCCGGCATCCAGCGGCGCGGATCATTCGTCGAGCGCGGGAGGAGCCGGCGGGTGGAGGCCCGCTGGTCCTCGTTCTCATCGCGCAGCAGTAAGGCGACGCCGATTACCGAAGCAAAAAAGATGAACTCTTCGCCCAGGGTATCGAAACCACGATAATCGAAATTTACCGCTGCCACGGCATTCAATACGTGACGTTCGTTGCGTGCGGCGCGAATAATGACGTCGCCGTAGGGGCCGGCATACTCGCCAACACCGGGCAGATCGCCCAGCCCCCAGACCAGCAGCGAAAACAGCGCCGCCGCGGCGACGAGAACCAGGGGAGTGCGGACGCGGTTCATGGGCGTTTGCCTTCGATCATCGACAGGGTGAACAACAACATCCCGGGAATGCCGACCGTGCCGACGATCAATTCCGAGAGCGCGACGTCGGGAGCGCGCAAGAGAAAAAACAGGCTGGCCTGCACCAGCGCAAACAAGCTGATCACGCCGGCCTGACGGCGGGGGTCGCGGGCAGCGACGACCAGCGGGGCAAGTATCGCCAAAAACAACAAGTGCAATCCGAGCAGGGCGGCGGTGGCATTCATGGGCCCAACTCCTCGGGCGAGGTCCTCGGTTCGGGGTGTCGGCGCCGCCAGTGGGCATGCGCCGCGACATGCGTCAGAATCGGGGCCTGCAAGATCAGCACGAGCGCGGTCAGCCAACACTTGGCCGTGTCGGCGAAGCTCCCTCCTTGGCAAGTCCAGGCGGCCGCCAGCAGCGGCGGCGCGAGAAGCGAAAGCGGCCCCAGAAAATGCAAGCGCGCCAGCGGTCCACGCGAGTATGCGGCCCCAGTGCTGCCGACCACTACCATGCCCAAGGCCGCGGCCACGAACAGATCGACGAGAATTGCCCCCACTAGAGCCACCTTTCGATGACGGTGATGAACAACAGGCCCGATACGTAATCGACCAAGGCCAGGGCCAGTGCCAAATCGATGAAGCCAGGACGGCCCAGAACCTGGGCCAGGCAAAGCAACATCAACACACCCAATGTGCCGGCCCATTGCATCGCGACGTACCAGTCGACCAAATTGCTGGAGCGAACGAGCAGGTACGCCGCCGGCGCGATGGCCAGCAGGATCGACCCGGCGGCGACGGCCCAGGCGTTCATATCGGCCACGCGCGATTGTGTGGATGTTCGGCCGGGACGGACACGAGTTGATGCAATACGAGCGAGTCATCGTCGATCGCGATCGCGACCGTATTCGGCGCCCAGGATGCGGCGTACAGCAACAAGGCCCGTCGCCCTGTGGCAATGGGAGTTTCGTCGCCGGCTTCGAGCGGTAACCGGCGTAGCCGTCCGGTTGGCCGCTGTCCATGCACGAGGTGTATCCAAAGCGTACCCGTGATCCGCCAGGTGTCGGGAAAAAGTTGGAGCATGAAGATCCGCACCGTGCGCAGCAGCTCGCGCTTGCCGAGTCGCAGATCGAGCCGGACGAAATCTTGAAAAGGCGCCGAGATGGCGAGCGCGCTTCCGGCCAACACCCCCCCGGCGATGACTTGGGCCGGGCCAAGGCTGCCAGCCAGCAGCAGATATCCGGCCCAACCGGCCACCAGGCCGGCAACATGCCCGGCCATTCCGGCCCGTCGGCCAAACGCGACGCGTCGTTTGCGAAACGCGGCCATGGGCAACACCTCAGCGCGGTCTGCCGGCGCGCTCGGGCTTGAGGCTGCGAAGGTGCAACTCGGGCAGACCGACGATCTCCATCGTCGTCGAGGCGATGCCAATGCCGGCCTGTTCCAAGCGGTCGATGACGTCACGGGTCATGCGGTTCTTCACTTCGCGGATACCGTGGGTGCCGACCAGAAACCGCAAGGTCAGTTCAAGCCAGTTGCTCGTCAGACGGTAATAAACGCGCGGATAAAGATCTTCGTCGCGCAGTCCGTCGCGGTGTTTGAGATCGTCGAGTTCAGCGGAACTCATCCGGTCGGCGTGGACGGCGTGCCGACCGGCCGCCTCGAGCAGAATGCGTTCGGCCTGATCGCGATCGGCGGACATGGAAATCCAAATCTGCATTTCTTCCCAGATGTAGGGGAACTCGCGGGTGTAATTGAAGACTGGCTCTTCGAAGATCTTGTCGTTCGTGACCGTAACGATCCGGCCGGTATATTGCCGGCTGCGGATCCACATCTCCGGGTCGGCGTTCTGGTCGGCCGGCGGTTCGCCCATCTCCATGATCGTGGTTTGAATGAAACCCAAGCCAATCACGTCTCCGCGAACGCCTCCCATGCGGATGCGATGGCCAACGTTGAACGTGTTGCCGCGAAGAATGACGAAGTAGCCGGCAATCGCGGTGACCACTTTTTGCAGAGCAAAGGCCAAGCCCGCAGTTACCAACCCCACGGCCGTTGCCAGGCGCGCGGGATCGTTGAACCAGATCGATACCACGCCGATGAGAAAGAACAGCGCCGTGGCCAATCGAATGGCTTGCTGGGTCCAAAACCGAAAGCGCGCGTTCCTATGACCGGCCAGCAGCAGCCGCGCAAGAAAGCGCAGGCAAAGCGACAGCAGCGCCAACAGCAGAAAGAAGGCCAGCGTAAACAGCAGCTTGCGGCCGTTCTCCGCATTGATGCCGACCAGTTTGACGCCGGCGATTTCGACGGCGCGGTTCGGCCCTACGAATTGAACGACGTCGCGCCACATGCCGGTTTCGCCAGGTTGAAAACATAAAGCCAGCGTTTGGCCAACTGAGGTCGCCCGCGTGATGCACGTCAAGCGCGCGAATTCTATGCAGCGGTGGACGAGGGGTCAAATCGCGCGCGCTCCGAGTCGCACGCTCCCATGCAACCCGGCCGCCTACCGATCGAGCGCATTGGTGCGCGGAGTAGCCCCGCGGCTGGGGCGGTGGCTAAAATGTTGGCGCACAGTTTGCTCGCGGCCGACAGTAAGCGGAGAAACCATCCATGACCCTGGACGGAAAAGTCGCCATCGTTACGGGGGCGTCGAAAGGAATTGGCCGTGCGACGGCACTACGGCTGGCCAAAGAGGGAGCGGCCGTGGTCGTGAACTTTGCCGGCAGCGCCCACCTGGCCGCCGAAGTGGTCAAAGAGATTGAACAGGGTGGCGGCAAGGCCGCGGCCGTGCAGGCCGACCTGGGTAAGCTGGCCGACGTCGAGCGGCTGTTCGACGAAACGATTCGCCGGTTCGGCAAGGTCGATATCCTGGTGAATAACGCGGGCGTGTTCTTCACCAAGCCGCTGGTCGAAGTGAGCGAAGCGGAATTCGATCGCATCTTCGACGTGAACGTGAAGGGCGTCTACTTCGCCTGTCAGCAAGCCGTGAAGCGGATGGCCGACGGCGGCCGGATCATCAACCTATCGTCTTCGACGACGGCGATGATGCTGCCGCGCTACTCGGCCTACGTGGCCACGAAAGGAGCGATCGAACAATTCTCGCACGTGCTGGCCAAGGAAGTCGGGCAGCGCGGGATCACGGTGAACGTCGTTTCGCCCGGCCCGACCGACACCGATCTGTTCGGCTCCGATAAAACGGAAGAAGACAAAAAGCGATATGCACAAATGGCCGCGCTCAGCCGGCTGGGGATGCCGGCAGACATTGCCGACGTGATCGCGTTTCTGGCCAGCGACGACGCCCGCTGGATCAGCGGCCAGAACGTGCGCGTAAATGGCGGAATCGCATGAGAGACTGAAGGCCTTAAGAGAAGAACGAGCACCGGCACAGCAAGCACGCAACGCGCTCGCACGATGTTCGGTGCCCTTTCTTACCTGTAGTCTGTAGCCTGCAGTAGTCTCGCGCAGCGGAGCCCACATGATTTCGGTAATGAACTTGCTCGATCGCGTTCCCAGCGAACTGGTGGAAGAAGCGTTCGAGCCGCTGGTCCAGGGCGAGCATCTGCTCGTGGAGCGAATCGTGTCGCGGGGGCATGTTACGCCCGAGGGAACCTGGCTGGCCGCAGATCGCCACGAATGGTCCTTCTGCTGGCCGGTGCCGCTCGGCTGGAATTCGAGGGTGAGCCGCCGGTTGAATTACTGCCCGGCACTTCAGTGAACATTCCGGCACAGACGAGGCATCGCGTCGCTTGGACCGCGGCGGACGAGCCGACCATCTGGCTGGCGGTGCATTACGGAGAAGGCCGGAGGCTTTAGGCCGTGGGCAAAAAAGCATGCGACGTCTCATAACATTCGTGCCCCGCCGCAGCGCGGACGGCGCGACGTTGCTTCGCTCTTCTAAAGCCTTAGAGCCTCTCTTCCTAGCGCGACAGATAGCGCACCAGGTACAACACGCCGCTCAACAGCACACTGAGCACGAGACAAGTTGTCAGGGGAACGTAGAGACGAAAGTTGTCGCGCTCGATGGCCACGTCCCCCGGCAAGCGCCCCAGGAGTGGAATATGCGGCATGACCAGCCAAAAAATTCCGATGACGGCGATCGCCAGGCCAATGATGACGAGTCCCCAACCAGGGTGGTTCATATAAGGCCTCCCGCGAGTGAAAGTCGCATGCGCCAGTTGCGGACTGGCAGATGTGCGAGTGCCGAGAATTCTCGGACGCGCCAACGGCAGCGGCGCGATCGCGGCGAACGACGGCTTGATAGGATGAATTGAAACGATTTGAAAAAAATATAACGCAGCCTGTCGCGCGGAGTTTGCCATGCAGGTTGGCGCACGAGTTAACAGCCGCCTGCGACCGCCGAGTCCTAGCATGCTGTAACGGGCGAATCTATACTTCCATCAGGGCTTACATCTTTGGCGTTTACATCACGGAAACATTGGAGGAGTCGTTACATGACAAAGGCCACTGCGGTCAAGCGTCGGAAGAAGGCAGCGCTCACGAAGGCCACCCACGCCAACGGCGAAGTGAACAAAGCCCAGGCAATTCGTGACACCGCCAAGACCCTCGGCACCAAAGTCCGCCCCAAGGACATTATCGCCACCCTGGCGGCCGAGGGAATCGTCGTCTCATCGCCTCAGGTCAGTGCGACCTTGAAGGCCGCCGGTTATCGCCGGAAGCGACGCGGCCATGGCGCACCCGCCGCTGCTCACGGTCATGCACGGTCGACCGAAGTTTCGCTCGAGCATTTGTTGGCGGCCAAGGCGCTGGCCGACAAATTGGGCAGTGTCGAAGCGGCACGCAAAGCGATCGACGTGCTGACGAAGCTGGCCTGAGTCTCGCACCAAGCGGGCTCGGACCTGAAGAAACGGCAAAGGCAGTCCCTCGTTGGACTGCCTTTTGTCATTACGGGCTGGGGCCGCGTCCGATTGCGGCTCGCGAAGCGCGGTCGATCACGCGCCGCGCGGCTGGCCGTTGAACTGCCGGACGAGGCGCTGGGCGTCTTCGACCCGGGCTACGGCCTGACTTACTTCGTCCG
>DATJTR010000587.1:0-2804 GCA_035503215.1 Pirellulales bacterium | reverse complement strand
CTTAAAAAGCTCCGGCGCGGGTTTTTCTCGCTCGGCGTCGATGAACCGCGCGAAGCGGTCGCCTTCGACCACCGGGCCATTCTGATCGAGCAGGTCGATGGTTTGAAAATTCGGGGCAAGGTTTTGATACAGCAGCGCGCGCATGCCCACGGGCAAAACCAGCGAGGCGAGGAAATTTTTTCCCAATCGCTCGCCGCCAACGATGTAAAGATTTTTATCGCCGACGCGAACGGTGGAAACCGCCATCAGGCCAAGCGCCGGGCCGTTCTGCGTATCGATCTTCATCAAGAAAGAGCCGAGTGAGGCCCAATCTTCCGGCTGAGTAACCCAGTCGAGCTTGTAGCCGAAACGTTCGGGATTTTCAGCGGACGAAATGATCGAGCCATCGTTGCCAAGGAAATCGAGGAAATCGAGCTGATGCGATTGGGCAACACCGGTGGCCGCGTTGACGTAGGACGAGACGTCGCTTTTGGGCTGAGCCAAGTTGATGGCCATGCGCACGGTGGGATCCTCGTCGGTGATGATCTGCACGCGGCGAGCGACGTCCTGCTTGCGCTGATCGAATTCACGCTGGAATTGAGCGACGAGCGCGTCGGTGTGCTGCGAATACATCTGCTCGAACGCCTGGCGCGTGACGATGGTGACGCCGGCGGCGATCAGGGCCACGGACGCGACCAGCGCGACGGTGAACATCCAAAAGAGCTTGGAACGAAACGTCACGGACTTTCCTTTTCCGAAAGCGATAGATCATTTCCCGGGCCGTCGAGCCATACATCGGCCAGCGGCAGCGCCTCGCCGGGACCGGGCGACTGCCAATCTCTCAAGCGCGTCGAGAGCCCAAACACTTGCGGGTACCAGACCAGCGGCACCACGCGATAGCCACCGACCACCTTCTGCTCGACCGAATAAATCTGGCCGGCAGACGCCGGATCGGGCAACTGAACCGGGTCGAGCCCCGCCAGCGGCACGAGCGTGGCCAAAAAACTTTGCAGCGACGCTTGAGGCTGCGGCGACGGCATCGGCAAACGAATCAGGCGCGCATCCGGCAATCCCGGACTTCCGGCGGAACTCCCCGCAGGAAGCGCTTGCACGTTGACCGCGAGACCGGCTGCGTGCGCATTGACGGCGATTCGCTCGGCCACGCTTTCTTCGAACGGATCGCCGGAATCATATCCCAACACGAAAGCGGGAGAAGCGCCGATTTGTGCGACGAGAGCCTTTGCGGCAACAGCGTCGGCGGTGGTGGAGAAAAGATAGGCCGTTCCGCTGGACCACTGCGGCAACAGGCTCCCGGCCGGGAGGCCTTCCTTCTGGAGAATAAAATCGACGATGGCGGAACGGTCGATGGATTCGGAAAGCGCCTGGCGCAAGCGCTGATCTTGCACCGGCGCGCGCCCGGCAAGAAATACCAGAGCGAGAAGCCGATCCGGCTGCGACGCGCTGATGCGCACGCCGTTGATGGCGGCCTGGCGGGCCTGCGCGGCGGGAATCTCGGCGAGGTCCGTGTTGCTCACTTCCAGATCGAGCAAGCGGTCGTGCACGGAGCGGCCCATCTGAATGTCGATGGAGTCGACGAACGGGCGACCGGCGGGAAAATCGTCATTGGCCGCGAGGGTGGCGTGCTTGCCTGGATCCCAGCCGGAAATGTGGAATGGGCCTGAGCCGGACACGCCCGCGAATGTGCCGTCGGGATTGCGGTGCTCGTAGATAAGGCTGTCGATTTCGGCTTTCGCTTCCGCTTCTTGCGCGTTCGCGGCGCCGACGGCGGGATCGAGCGAGTTCACCACCGCGCCGATTTCCATCTGCAGCGTGCCGCCATAGGCCGGGCGGCGCGCGGAGCGCGCGCGGACGGCGGCGATCAGCAGCAAACTAATTGCTGCAAGAGACAGATACAAGCGACGCTTCATACCTCCCCGTTTGAAGATTTCGAAACACTACGCGAGCCGATTGGTTGTCCAGCGCAGGCCAGAGACTCAAAATCGGTCCGGGAAATTGCAACGGCTCCCCGACGGCGGTGGCCTGTTGATCGGCGATTTGATAGAGCTGAATGCGATCGGGGTCGGTCCAATCGCCCGAGGCGGTGACGAGCACTTGCCACGCCGGACCGCACGCGGAGTTGAGCGAAAGGATGTCGCTGCCCCAGCCGAAAAATGCAGCGGACGCTTGCGCCGCGCCGGTGAACAGCAGGGCTTGGCCGTTCAGCCCGGCAACGATCCAGCGCGAGGTGCTGCCGCCGCTTGCGCCGGGAGGAAAAGCAGCGGAGTAGTAGGGCGGATAATGGGTCACCACTCCGGCCGATAGAGTGACCGCGCCGGTAAAGTAATTGTGGCTTGGATCGTAGGCCCAGTTCACCGTGCCCATGGGCCATTGCTGGCCGACGTTGGGCGAGCAATTTAGAGAAAAGCCGGGATTCCAGGTGCCGTCGCATTTCACGGCGGCGACCCACGCGGTGACGTGGGTGGGATCGGTGAGCATGAGGCGGCCGCGGGAGTCGCGGCTAGTGTAAAGGCGCGAGAAGGGTTCGTCGGTACGGAGTATCAGCGACGCGCCGTCGAATTCGTAAGCGGACAGGCGATTCGGTCCGAGGATGTACCAAAGCGTATGGGTTGAATCCGGCGCGGCTTCTGCAAAATCGAGCATCGGATCGCTCTGCTGCCAGACGATTTTTCGCTGCAGAACCGGTTGCGCGCCGGGGGGTCCCGGCAGGATTGCTGAGGCAGCGACCGGTTCGACGACGATTTGGTTGTTGCCGCCGACAGTAATTTCGGCGACGAGCAAGTAGCCGTCGACGTCGTGCGAGACGG
>DATJTR010000586.1:0-23161 GCA_035503215.1 Pirellulales bacterium | reverse complement strand
TGAGGACGCGCGGCACCTGCCGGGGACTGTCCCGATTTTGCGCAGCAATATGGGACTGTCCCCCTCAATGCGGTCCCATCACGCGAGACATCCGACGTGCACCCACACCGTGACGGGCCGAAAGGCCGTCCGCTCACGCCGGGGGGCGTTGCGGCTTCCGGCCTCACGCCTTCGAGCTTCAAGCCTCACTTCATCACGCTACCGCGGCAGGTCTTATTCGCCCGATACTGGGCCAGGCGCGTCTCACAGTCCCGTTTTTCCTCGGCGGTCTCGGCCGCGTCGCGGGCCGCCTCTTCCCACAGCACTGCCGATTCGAAATCGCCCGTTTCGGCGCAGGCCGCGGCCAGCGTGCCGAGCGGACCCAGCTGCTTCCAATCGGTCAGCTCGCATGCCTTGACTGCGTACTCGATCGCTGCGCTGCCATTTCGCACCGCATCGTCGGCGCAGGTCGCGAGCGTCCAGCCCAGCCAAACGCGCGTCTGGACGTTCTTGGGGTCGAGGTTGATCGCCGCGGCCAGGTCGGTCACCGCGTCGGGAAACTCTCCCTTTCCCATATGGATGAACCCGCGCAGCCGCCTTGCCTGCGGATCGTTTGGGTCGATCAGGATGCACTCGTTCAGGTCGGCGATGGAATCGTCGAGCCGACCGGCGCGCATATGAGCCTGACCGCGCACGAGATAGGCGCCGGGCAGCCTGGGATCTAGCCGCAGCGCCTCGGTCTCGTCTTGCACCGCGGCGTCGTACTCGGCCATCCGCAGGTGCGCCTGGCCGCGCACGGCATGAACAAGACTCGGGGCTCCGTCGAGGCGGAGCGCTGCATCGCAGTCGGCAACCGCGCCCGCGAGGTCGCCCTTTTCGATCTTCGCCTGCGCGCGGACGACAAATGGCTGCGGATCGGTCGCGTCGAGCTCGATTGCCGCCGTGCAATCTTCGATGGCCCGATCGGGCTGACTCTTATGGAACCAGGCGTTGCCGCGCCCGCACAGCGCCTTCGCCTGCCGCGGATCGAGCTCCAGGGCTTTGTTGCAGTCTTCGATAGCCCGATCCAGTTGGCCGAGATTCCCCAGCGATGCGCCCCGACGCGCATACGCGTCCGCCAACTTGGGATCACCGCGGATCGCCTTGTCCAGGTCGGCGACTGCCTTGTCCTCGGCACCTTTTTGGCTCCAGCACGCTGCCCGCGCCATGTACACGCGTGGGTCCGCGGAACCTAGCCGCAGGGCGTCGTTGAAATCGGCGATTGCCATGCCATATTGCTTCTTCGCAAACCACGCCCGTCCACGCTGCACAAATAGCGACGCGTCGGCGGGCCGCAGCCGAATCGCCTCGCCAAAATCGACGATTGCCTGATTGAACTCCTTTTTTACATATCTGGCACGTCCGCGCGCCTGCAGCCAGTCGACGTTATCTGGATCCAGACGGACTGCGTCGTTCAAATCGGCGATCGCCCCCTCGTAATCATTCTTTTCGAGCTTCGCCTGTCCACGTAGGGCAAACGCCTGGGGCTTCGTCGCGTCGAGCCCGATGGCCGCGGTAGCGTCGTCGATCGCCAGGTCGTAATGGCCCGTTTGTCCCCGCACTACGCCCCGGGTCACGTAGGCGTCGGCAACCTTCGGATCAAGCCGCAGGGCCTCGTTCGCATCGGCCAGCGCCCGGTCGTATTGCTCCTTGGCACGCCATGCCTCCGCTCGCATGGCATACGACTGGGCATCTTTCGCGTTCAGTCGAATCGCCCTGTCGAAATCCCCGATCGCCCGGTCGTACTGCTTTGTCCCGGCCAAAGCGCAGCCGCGGGTCTGGTGTGCTGGGGCGTCATCCGGATCGAGACGTATCGCTTCGTCCAAATCTGCCAGCGCTTTTTCGTATTCCCCCTGGTTCAGCCAGGCGTGCCCGCGACATTCGTATGCCGGTGCGCTGTACGGATCGAGTTTGATGGCTTCGTCCAAGTCACGAATCCCCTCACTCAGCTTGCGCTGGTTGCAAAATGCGCCGCCGCGGCGCCAATGACTTCGCGGGTTGGCCGGCGCAAGCCGGATCGCCTCGCTCAAATCGGCAATTGCTTTGTCGAAATCGTCCTTCTCGAACCACACTCTCCCTCGGATGTAGTAGGCGTGCTCGCAGCTTCCGTCGAGCTTGATCGCCTCGTCGCAAGCGGCGATCGCCTTTTCATAATTCTCAGCTTGGAAAAAGAGCTTTGCCCGAACGGCGTAAGCCGCGGCAGTGGGGGCAACGCAACTCGCCTCGTCGACGTCGGCGTGGGCCCCGTCGAGATCTTCCTTCACACCTCGGATCATGGCCCGCCGCAACCGGAACTTTGCGTTTTTGGGTTCCGCCTCGACTCGCTCGTTGTAGTATTCGAGTGCCTCATCGGCCGTCATCACGCCGTCTTGATTCACCCAGGCGGTTTCCAGCCACAGCCGGTCGCCGTCCCGTTTCTCCGCGAGCGCCGGAAAATGCACCGTCTCGATCGGCACCGGCTTGCCATCCAAATCGGTGGCCTTGCCATCGAGCTTCCAAAAAACTTGCTGGTTCAGCCGCGGATCGTCGGCGTGCGCGGTCCCGAGAGCCAGCAGGCTCATAGAAACGGGCAGCACGAGAAATCGGATCAACATCGGTCGCGTCTCCATAGGTCGCCCCATCACAGACATCCCTCTCACTCCATCGCGTTGGCGCGGCAGGGCTTGTTCGCTCGATACAGTTCCAGCCGAGTCACGCAGTCGCTCTTTTCCTCGACCGCCTCGGCGGCGTCGCGGGCCGCCTCTTCCCACAGAACTGCCGACTCGAAATCGCCCGTTTCGGCGCAGGCCGCGGCCAGCGTGTCGAGTTCCCCGCACGTCTTCCAGTTGGTCAATTCACAGGCCCGCACGGCGTGTTCGACCGCCGCAGCCCCGCGTCGCACATCAGCGTCGGCGCATGTGGCGAGCAGCCACGCCAGCGAGTTGTGCGACACAACGTCTTCGGGACTGAGCTCCGTTGCCGCATCGAAGTCAGCCGCCGCAGCGACCCAGTCCGCCTTCTTCAAATGGGCATAACCTCGCGTGCGGTGAACATCGGGCTGCTCCGGGTCGATGAGGACGCACTCACCAAGGTCGCTTAGGGCCTTGTCAGCCTCGTCCACTTCGAGGTAGGCTGCGCCGCGGATGCAGTAGGCGCGCGCGAGCCGTGGCCGGAGCCGCAACGCGTCAGTCTCGTCCTGAATCGCGGCCCTATAGTTCTCCATCCTCAGACGCGCACAGCCGCGTACTGCTAGCGCCTCGGCGCTGCCGCCATCGACACGCAACGCTTCGTCACAATCGGCGACCGCGCTCTCGTAGTCGCCCTTCTCGCCTTTCGCCATTGCGCGGACGACAAACGCCTCCGCCTCGGTAGCGTCGATCTCAAGCGCCGCGTTGCAGTCGTCGATGGCGCGGTCTGGATCGCCCTTGCGCAGCCATGCGTTCCCGCGCACCCACCGCGCCTTGCCGAGTCGAGGCTTAATTACCAGAGCCTTGTTGCAATCGTCGATCGCTCGATCGAACTCGCCGAGATTCCCCCGGCACATTCCGCGGAACGCGTACGCTACGGCCGATTGAGGGTTGATGCGGATCGCCTGATCCAGGTCAGCGATCGCATGGATCTCGTCCCCTTTTGCGGTCCGGCATTCCGCGCGTGCCTGGTATGTCGCGGCATCCTCCGCGCCAAGCCGAAGGGCCTCGTCGAAGTCGGCGATTGCCCTCTCGTAGTCCTGCCTCTTCCGCCAGATTTGCCCGCGCGTCTGAAATGGCCCGGCGTCCTCCGGCTGCAGCCGGATCGCCTCGCCAAGATCGGCAACCGCGTGATCGTACTCGTGCATCTCATAGTAGATCTTCCCGCGCACGTGGTACGCGACATAGCAATCCGGGTCGGCCCGGATTGCCTCGGCAAGATCGGCAATCGCCCGCTCACGTTCCCCTTTGCCATCCCATGCGGCGGCGCGCCCGAGATGGGCCCTTACCGATTCCGGGTCGAGTTGCAGCGCGCCGTCAAACGCCGCGATTGCCTTGTCGCACTCCCCCTGAATGCCAAACGCCATCCCGCGTAGGACGAAAGTAAAGGCGCACTCCCGATCAAGCCGGATCGCCTCGTCAAAATCAGCTAGCGCTTTCTCGTACTCCCCCGATTCTAGATACGCATGCCCGCGATCTTGGTGTGCCAGCGATCGATTGGGGTCGATGCGGATGGCCTCGTCCAGATCACGGATCGCCTCGACAAACTCGCGCCGGCTGGCGCGCGCCCCGCCGCGGAGCCACCAGCTTCGTGGTTCCGTGGGCGCCAGCCGGATTGCTTCGCTGAACTCCGGAATCGCCCCATCATTCTCGTCCTTCTCGTACCGCACCCTACCCCGCACGTAATACGCTTGCGCACACCCCGCGTCGAGCTTGATCGCTTCATCGCAAGCGGCGCTCGCCTCGTCGTATCGCTCGGCTTCCAACAAAACTTCGGCCCGAACGGCGTGCGCCGCCGCCGTTGGATCGAGCCGGATCGATTCGGCGACGTCGATCAAGGCGGCGTCGAAGTCGCCCAAGGCGCAGCGGACCGATGCGCGCTGGCGCCAGAGCGAAGCATTCCTCACATCTTCGTCGATGCGTTCGCAGTAATAGGCGAGCGCTTCATCCATCATCAAAACGCCCGTCTCTTCGACCCACGCGGTTTCCAGCCACAGCCGGTCGCCGTCGCGCTTTTCCGCAGTGGCCGGGAAATGCACGCTTTCGATCGGCACTGGTTTGCCAGACAAGTCAGTAGCTTTAGCGTCCAGCTTCCAAAACACCTGCTGATTCAGGCGAGGATCGTCGGCTGCTAACGCAGCCACCGGCGCGAGCACGAGGGCAAAGAACGCCAAGAGCAGCAGCAGGCGCGGGCAAAATCGACAAAACATTTTTCATCCTCCGTGAATTCGTGGCGAAGCGATCTGATTCGCTTTAGCGTTCGTCGCGATACGGTTTGCCGGCACGGTAGAGCGAGAGTCGGCGAACATAGCCATCCCTCTCGGTGTCGGCCGAAGCGAGGGCGATCGCCTTCTCGCCCCACTTCATGGCCGATTCGAAATCACCGGCTTCGGCACAGGCGGCGGCCAGCGTGTCTACGCATCCCGCGTCTTTCCAAGCGGACAGTTCGCACGCCTTGGTCGCAAATTGAACCGCCCGGGCACCGCTGCGCAAGCGATCATCAGCACACGTTGCCAAAATCCACGCCGCTTCCTTGTTCGCTCCCTGAAGCGTTGGTTCAAGCCTGACTGCTTCGCTGTAGTCGGCCAGCGCCTTCTCATACTCTTTTTTGCGCTTCCACGCCCCGCCGCGCATTTCATACGCCGAGCCCGCGCTGACCTCCGCCGCGATGCCGCAACGATCATCGGTGGCGCTCGCCAGCGATCTCTCCGACGGCGCCCTGTCCGCCGCAGCTTCGCTGGCCAGACGGATAGCCTCGGTGTAATCTCGAATCGCGGCATCGCTGTCCCCCTGTTCGAGGAACGCTTGCCCGCGAGCCGCGTGCGCCGCCGACAGCGTCGGAGCGAGCCGAATTGCTTCCGTGCAATCCTTGATGAGGGCGGGACTGTCTCCCCTCGCCTGTGCGACCAGCCCGCGCATGAAATATGCTGGACCAAAAGCCGGATCCGCGTCGATCGCGGCCTGAGCGTCGGCCAGCGCGTCGTTTGGACGACTGAGGCCGACGTATAACATGCTCCGCGTGATGCGCGCCACGACGAATTTCGGATCGATGTTGATTGCCTCCGACAGATCGCTGAGCGCTTTGTCGGATTCGCCCTTCGCCTGGGAAACAAGCCCGCGAATAAAGTACGCCGCCGCGTACCGCGGATCGAGGCGTAGTGCCGCGTCGCAATCGGCAATTGCCTTGTCATAATCGCCCTTCTCGCTCCACACTCCTCCCCGCTCGAAAAAGGTTCGCGCATCTGGCGCAATTTCTATTGCCGCACTGAAATCTCGAATCGCGCCATCAAGGTCTCCTTTGTCGTGCAGGGCCCGTGCACGGACAAAGAACGCATCGGGGTCACTCGGGTCGAGATCGATCGCCCTGTTCAAGAGCTCGATCGCCCCATCGAAGTCCCGCCGCCGCTTGCGAAGCACCGCCATTTGGTAAAGGGCCCGAACATATTTGGGGTCTTCGCGCAAGGCTGCCTCGTAATCGGCGGCCGCCTTGTCGTATTCTTTCTTTTCAAACCAAGAAATCCCCCGGTCGCAGTAGTTGCGGGCCGAATGCGGGTTCAGCCACAGCGCATCGCCATAGTCGCTGATGGCCCGGTCGTAGTCCCCCTTTTCGAACCACGACGCACCGCGAAGACGGTAACCATCCTCGCGATTGGGATCGATGCGAACCGCCTGCGAAAAACGCTCGATCGCCTCGTCGTAGCGCCCCTTTTTCAGACAGGCTTGGCCGTAGTAGAGCCACGCTGCGCAATCCCCCGGATCGATCTTGATCGCTGCCTCGAAATCGTCGGTCGCCCGCTCGAATTGCCCGGACATCGCCAGGGCCAAACCACGCAGATACCGCGCAGCTGCCGAATCGGGATCCAGCCGGACGGCTTCGTCCAAATCGGGCACCGCCTTTTTGTAGTCCTCCTTCGCCAGCCAGGCTTGCCCACGAAGCTCGCGTGCCGGGGCGCTGAAAGGGTCAAGGCGAATGGCCTCGTCCAGGTCGCCAATCCCTTCGCCCAGCCTGCCCTGCTTGCAAAGTGTTGCTCCGCGGAGCCAGCGGCTTCGCGGGTCGGCAGGGGCAAGACGAATTGCTTCGCTGAAATCGGCCATTGCCTTATCCGGCTCATTTCTGCCGTCCGAAATCCCTCCGCGCAGCCAGTAAGCCTCGGCGCACCTCGCATCGAGCGCGATCGCTTCCTCGCACGCCGCGATCGCTTGGTCATGATTCTCTGAGTAAAGGAAAAGCGTCGCACGAACGGCGTAGGCTGCCGCGGTGGGAGCAATCCGCAGCGAGTCCTCCACGTCGGAGTAGGCCCCATCGTGATCTTCGATGACTCCCTGGTCCGAAGCGCGCAGACCCCGGACCGCCGCTCGCCGCAACAACAGCACCGCGTTTTTGGGCTCGCCCTCGATCCGCGCGGTGTAATACGCCAGCGCGTCATCGACCATCATCACGCCGGCCTCTTCGACCCAGGCGGTTTCCAGCCACAACCGGTCGCCGTCGCGCTTCTCCGCGAACGCCGGAAAATGCACCGTCTCGATCGGCACCGGTTTGCCAGCCAGGTCGGTGGCCTTGGCGTCGAGCTTCCAGAACACCCGCTGATTCAGCCGCGGATCGGGCGGAGCAGCCGCGGCGACGGACGCAAACAGCGCGAAGAACGCCAAGAGCAGCAACAGCCGCAGGCAATACCGACAAAACATCATTCATCCTCCGTGAATTCTTGGCGGAACCCTCAGCCGCGCCTCAGCCTCCATCGCGATACGGCTTGCCGGCTCGATACAGTTCGAGCCGGGTCGCGCACTGGCTCTTGTCCTCGGCCGTCTCGACGGCGTCGCGGGCTGCTTCTTCCCACAAAATTGCCGATTCGAAATCGCCCGTTTCGGCACAGGCCGCGGCCAGCGTGGCGAGGTAAGTGGCATTTTTCCACTCGCTCAGCTCGCAAGCCTTGGCGGCATGCTCGACCGCCGCGCCGCCACTGCGGATTTCGTCTCGATTGCAAGTCGCCAGCACCCAGGCCAGCAAGGCGTGCGTGTCGGCATCGGCCGGATCAAGACCCGTGGCCGCTTGGAAGTCGCTGACGGCGTCGGCAAAATTCAGTTTCGCCAGGTGGGCCTGGCCGCGCAGGCGGTGCGCTCGCGGCTGCTTGGCATCGATCAGGATGCACTCGTTCAGGTCGGCGATAGCCTCGTCCGGCCGATCTACGCGCAAGTGCGCTTCGCCCCTCATGCCATAAGCCGAGATAAGCTTTGGATCGAGCCGCAGGGCCTCGGTTTCATCCTGAATCGCCTGCTGGTAATCCTCCAGCTTGAGGCGCGCCTTGCCGCGCAGTTCGAACGCCTCGGCAAGCTTCGGGTCGAGGCGAACCGCCTCGTCGAAATCGCCAATCGCATCCTTAAAATCCCCTTTTTCCAGCTTCGCCTTGGCGCGAAAGACGAACACCTGGGGCTGGGTCGCGTCGAACTTGATCACCGTCGTGAAGTCGGCGATCGCCGGATCGAGCAGCCCCATGCGGGCCCGCAGCATGCCACGCGTCACGTAAACATCGGCCCGGCGCGGCTCGAGTCGAATCGCTTGGTTCAAATCGGCCAGCGCCCGCTGGTCGGCTTTCTTGGCCCCCCACACCGCGGCTCGCTCGGCGTAGGGCCAGGGATCGCTGGGATCGAGGCGGATCGCCTCGTCGTAGTCGGCGATGGCACGGTCGTACTCCTTTCTGTCGTACCACGCCCGGCCGCGGGCCTGGAAGGTCCACGGGTCTTCCGGCTCCAGCCGAATCGCCTCGTCGAAATCGGCAATGGCCCGCTCATACTCTCCCTTTTCCCGCAGGATTTGCCCGCGCTTCTTGTGGGCCCAGGCGTCGGAGGTCTTGAGGCGAACGAATGCATCGAGATCGACCAACGCCCTTTCGTCGTCCCCCTTTTCGCTGTGCGCCCAAGCCCGCAGGCCGAAGGCTTCGCCGTCGTCGGGCGCCAGGTGGATCGCCACGTCGCAATCGGCGATCACGCGATCGGGCTCCCCTTTCATTCGCCAGGCGGTCGCGCGCTCGCGGAACACGATCGAATCGGTGTCGTCGGCCTGGATGGCCGCGTTAAAGTCCTCGATGGCCCGATCGTAGTCTCCTCTCCACAGCCGGATCACTCCGCGGCTTTTGAGGGCCCAAGCGTCGGCGGGATTCAGCCGGATCGCGGATTTATAATCGCCCAGCGCCCCCTCCTGGTCGTGCTGCATGCTGCGAACCCAACCCCGCAGACCGTAGGCATCGGCATCGGTCGGGGCGAGGTGGATCGCCGCGGTGTAATCGGCGATCGCTTGGTCGAACTGTTTCTTGCGCGCCCAACAGCGGGCACGGCATTTGAAGGTGTCGGCATCGCGGGCGTCGAGGCGAATCGCTTCCGTGTAATCGGCAATCGCTCGCTCGTCATCGTGCTTGACCGACCAGGTCCAGCCCCGGTAGCGATAGGCGTCGGCCGTGGGCGAGCCGAGCCGAATCGCTTCGTCGAGGTCGCTCATCGCCCCGTCGAAATCACTGCTGCGAATACGCAGAGCTCCCCGGTAGGTCCAGGCATACCCCTTCTCGGGTTCGACGCGGATGGCCTCGTCGAAATCGGCCAGTGCTTTGTCGTTCTGCCCCAGCGCGATCCAGTTGTTGGCGCGCTCCGTGAGAACCATGGAGTCCTTCGGATCGATCGCGAGCGAGCGGGTGAAATCGGCGATCGCCCGCTCGTAGTTCCCCTTCTTTTGCCAGCCGCGGGCCCGATCGCGATAGCCGCGTGCTTCGCCCGGCGCAAGACGAATCGCCGCGTCGAAATCGGCGAAGGCCTCTTCGTATTGCTCGAGCCACAGTCGCGCCGTTCCGCGCCGGCGGAAACTCTCAGCAAGCTTTGGGTCGAGCCGGATCGCCTCGCTGGCGTCCTCGACGGTGCCCGGAAAATCTTTCTGAACCAGGCGCACGGTCGCCCGTTTCGACCAGAAATCGGCGTTCTGGCCTTCGGCCGCGATCCGCTCGTCGAAATAGTTGCGGGCCTCGTCCGCCGTCATCACGCCGTCCGCGTCGACCCAGGCGGTCTCCAACCATAGCCGGTCCCCCTCGGCTTTGCTGGCCAGCGACGGGAAGCGCACGGTGTCGATCGGCACCGGTTTGCCATCGGCGCCCACGGCCTTGGCATTCGTCCGCCAGAAGACGTACTGACCGATGCGCGGATCGTCGGCCGCGGCGGCGCAGGAAAGAAGCGCGAAGAATGCCAACAGCGGCAGCAGCCCGCGCACGAGTGGCCTGGGCATGGTTCCCCCCATCCCAAATCGATCAACCCAAGACAGCCGGCGGCGAGCGAAGGCGCGACCGGCCAACGAAACCGCAACCGGCACAGACCCGGGTGATAGCGAAAATGCCCAAAAAACTCAAGATCAAGGCCCCATTCGGGTTGCGGCGTGGCGGCACTTGCGGCATGCCGCATTCGAGTTTCGTCGAACAAAACCCCTCTACGGCGTTGCTCGGTTCGCGCTGCGCCACTAGGCTGATGCGCATGAACGCCCCCCGCACCTTTCGCGGCTTGATAGCGCAATTTCTCTTCGCGGCGCTCGTATTGGCGGCGTTTTTTTTGCCGGCGCTCTGTCTGTCAGTAGACGTCTTTAACACCGCGGCGGTTGCTGCAGACGCGGGCGCCCCGGCGCCGGCCCCGCGGGCCGATCGGCCCAAGGAAGTTCCCTCCAGCGGCAAGATGCGGGTCACGGTGGTCGACGCCGATGGTCGGCCGATCGCAGGGGCGAAGCTGAGTGTCAGCGTCTGGGCCGAGAAAGACGATCTGCCCCACCGCGGCTACGATTGCGACCAGCAGGGGCAGGCCGAGGTGCAATTGCCCAAGTCGCTGTCGATCCTCCGCGTCTGGGCTCGGGCCGAGGGCAAGGTGCCGCTGTTCGCTCAGTGGTGGCCCGAGCATCAGGCCGACGTCGAGCGAATTCCCGAATCGTTCTCCTTCAGCATGCAAGAAGGGGATGTCATCGGCGGCACCGTGCGCGACGAAGCGGGGCAGCCGATTCCGGGCGTGAAGGTCGAAGTGATGTACGAGCACAAGGGGCTGAACGTCGAGATGACCAAGCGGCCTGTCTTCACCCGCTGGCTGGCCGACGGCGACGAGGCCCAAACAACCAACGGCGCCGGCGGCTGGACGCTCGACAACGTGCCGCCAGGGGGCGATGGCAACCTACGGATCAAGCTCACGCATCCCGACTACATCAGCGACATGAATTGGGGCGAGTCGCAGCAGAACCAGAACGTTGCGCTGGAAAGCCTGCGCTCTCAATCGGCCGTGCTGGTCATGCGGCGCGGCGTCGAAATCGCCGGCCGCATCACCGATCCCGATGGCAAGCCCGTGCCCCGGGCCGTGGTGATTTGGGGAGACAATCCCTATCTCGAGCACCGGCCGCGGCAGGAAGTGCTGAGCGACGATGAGGGGCGTTACCAGTTCCCGCCGCTGCCCCCCGGCAAGATGGCGGTCACCGTGGTGGCCGAAGGCTGGATGCCCGAGTTGCGCACAGTCGACATCGCGCCCGAGCTGGGCCCGGTCGATTTCCAACTCCGGCCGGGCAAAACGCTCAAGGTGCGTTTCGTGCTGCCAGGCCCGGGGCCATTGCCGGAATTCGCGGTGCAGGTCGCCGGCTGGCGCGACAAACAGTCGCTATACAACTACGACCACCCCAACGTGCTGCCCACGGCCATTCCGCGCCGGACCCAAAACAGTGTGTACCTGTGGACTTGGGCCCCCGACGACGCGGTCACGTTCGACGTCTGCCCCCTCAAGAAAGAGCTGCAGTTAGCGCGAACCACGCTTAAGCTCGCGCCTACCGATCGCGAGCAGGTCGTCGTGCTCTCTCTGCCGCTCCATGTCGCGGGCCGCGTCACCGACGCTGCCACCGGCCGGCCGGTCGCAACGTTCACCGTCGTGCCGGTGCAGGACTGGGGCCAGGAGTGCCGTGTCGAACGCAACGGAGCGCGCGAGTTCTCCGGCGGACAATACACCTGGGACTTTGGTATCAACGGTGCCGGCGCCATGGTCGGCCGGCGCCTGCGCATCGAAGCCGAAGGCTATCGCACGGCGATGAGCCCGCTCTGGAGTTCCGGCCAGGCCAACGCGGTCGGCGATTTCGCGCTCGAACCGGCCACGGCCACGGTCGGCCGCGTTTTCACGGCCGATCACAAACCGGCGGCCGGAGCAAAAGTCGTTCTGGCCACGCCGTCGCAATGGGCCGTGATCCATGGCGGTGACGTCGCGCAGGACCGCGAAAATCTACACGCCACGACCGATCGCTTCGGGGCGTTCAGTTTTCCCGCCCAGTTCGAGCCTTACACCGTGATCGCCACGCACGACTCGGGCTACGCCGAGGTCACTCGGGCCGCCGACAGCATGGCCGGCGAATTGATCCTCGCGCCTTGGGGCCGAATCGAAGGACGGTTGCAATATCCCGCCGACGTGGCGGACCGGACGAATGTCTGGTTCGCCATGCTTCGCCCTCACGGCCCCGGAATTCCGAAAGTTGAAGACGCTCGGCGTGCCAAGAGCAGCGCAGCCGACCAGTACAGCTTCGACCGCGTCCCGCCTGGCCGGGGAGTGCTAGGCGCCGACCGGCTAAACACCAAGGTGCTGGTTTCGACCGAGTTTTTCCCGGTCGATGTTCCGGCCGGCGAGTCAATTCCCCACGATTTCGGCGCCGGCGCGCAAGTGCGGGGCAGCCTCGTGCTCGTCGGCGACACGACCGATGACGTCCAACTCGATCACGCCCGGGTGTCGCTCGTTCGCAAGGGGGCCGTGGTCGCACCGCCCCCCGGCATCGACGCTGAAAGGTTCGCCGCCAGCGACGGCTGGAATGACGCTTGGGACGACGGTTCCGAGGGGAGTGCCTATCTCGCTGCCTTGCACCATTTCAACTTCCGACCGACCAAAGCAGGCGCGTTACGAATCGACGGCGTGCCGGCCGGCGACTATACGCTGGCGATCCGCCTGTCCCACGTGCGCGAGGGCCAACAGCCGCTGCCCGCCAGAACGCATCTCATGCAAATCACGGTCACCGAAGCCGACGCAGCCCAGCGCAAGACCATCGATCTGGGCGCGATCAAGGTCGACACGGCGCCGCGTGCCGAAGAGGCTGCCCAGCCGGCCGCCGACGAATAGCTCTGCAGTCACGCCCTTCGGAGGACCTCAGAGCGTGCCACCCAGCGCTCGCCGGGGATTGAAAAAGTTCGTGCGACCATTTGCGCAACGGCGCGAAGCTTGGCGTCGTCGATCGCGAGCGGTTTGTGGTTAGCGTCGCCGCTCCGCTGGGAAGCGCCTCAACGCCCTGGGCATGGCACCTGGCCGAACAACTGGGCAGGGTGGCACGCTCTGCGGTCCTCCGCAGGGCGTGCGCGTTGGACCTACGCCAGATCCAACTTGCCGGCGTCGTGCCGACGGCAGTAAGCTGGCCGGCATGATACACGCTCGCGCGCAGGGCACAATCGGACAGCGGGCTTTGACCGGGATCCTGGTCCTCGGCTTGCTACTCGCCGGGCATGTGGCGACCACGCTGGCCAAGGCCAAGGCGTCCCCCCGAGTGACCGGCCAGGTGACCGACGCGGTGACCGGCCGGCCGGTTGAAACGTTCGACGCCATTCCCGTAAGTGAGTTCGATCAGGAATGCATCGTGCAGCGCGGCCAGGCGAAGCACTTCACCGCTGGGCAATATCAGCTCGACCTACAGAATGCCAAAAACGGCCACCGGGTGCGGATCGAAGCCGAAGGTTATCGCGCGGCGATGAGCGACGTGTTTCGCGTCGGCCAGCAAGACCCGGTCGTCAACTTCGCCCTTGAGCCAGCCACGGCCACGGTCGGTCGCGTCTTCAACGGCGCTCGTAAACCCGTGTCGGGAGCGCAGGTCTTTCTGGCCACGCCGTCGCAGATCGCCTGGCTCCCTGGCGGCGACATTCGGCAAAACCCCTCCAACGTGCATGCCAAGACCGATCGCTTCGGTGCGTTCAGTTTTCTCGCCCAGTTCGAGCCCTATACCGTGATCGCGATGCACGACTCCGGCTACGCCGAAGTTGCACGGAAAGCCGACGAGATGGCCGGCGAACTGGTGCTGGCTCCCTGGGCTCGGATCGAAGCGCGGTTGCAGTATGGCGACCCCGTGGCGGACCGGACAAGCGTCTGCTTCGCCCCGCTCCGCCCGCAAGGGAGCGAGGCTCAGCGGATCCAGGACGCCTGGTGTGCCAAGAGCGATGCATCCGGCCGCTATTTCCTGGACCGCGTGCCGCCCAGCCGGGGTGGGCTGGATGTCCAGCGGCGGAAATCAAGCGAGTTCGTTTCGGCCGAGTATCTTCCGGTCGACGTTCCACCGGGCAGGCAAATCAGCCACGAATTCGGTGCCGGCGGTCAAATTCGCGGCAGCATCGCCCTTGCCGGCGACAAGACCGATGACGTCCGTTTCGAGAACGCCCGCGTGTGGCTCGTTAAAAAGGGCGCGCTGATCACACCGCCGCCTGGGGTCGACGCTGAAAAGTTCGCGCCCAGCGACGGCTGGAACGACGCCTGGGAGACCCCGGCCGGCAGGGCCTATTTCGGGACACTGCATCTCTTCTATGCCAAGCCGACGAAGGGCGGCGTGTTTCGGTTCGAAGGCGTGCCGGCCGGCAACTACACGCTGGCAATCCGTGTGTTTCATCATCGCGAGCGAGAGCGCAGCCTGTCGGCCAAAACGCACCTCGTGCAAATCACGGTCGGCGAGACCGACGCGGCCAAGCGAAACACCATCGATCTGGCCGCGATCCAGGTCGACACCGCACTGCGGCCCGATGCTGAGGCTGCCGGAGAGCCCCCTGACGAAGAGCTTCCGGCAGGCGCGGTACTGCCGCCAGAGGTTGAATGATGCCGCTGCCCCGCCGCGGTTCGCGGCCACGCCCTTCGGCGGGCCTCAGGGCGTGCCACCCGGCGACAGGAGCACGAGAGTCTGCCTTGCCGGCGCCGTGCCGACGGCAGTAAGCTGGCCGGCATGATTCACGCTGGTGCGCATCAAAGAATCGTGCAGCGGGCTTTGACCGGGATCCTGGTCCTCGGCTCGCTGCTCGCCGGGTATGTAGCGACCACGCTGGCCAAGGCCAAGGCGTCTCCCAGGGTGACCGGCCAGGTGACCGACGCGGTGACCGGTCGGCGAATCGAAAAGTTCACCGTCGTGCCGGTCGACGATTTTGGTAAACAGTGTTATGCCTTCCGCCCCGGCGCCAGCGAATGTTCGGGCGGAGAATTCACTTGGAATTTCGATCGCAATAACGGCGGCGAAGTGGTCGGCCACCGACTGCGCGTCGAAGCCGAAGGCTATCGCACGGCGATGAGCCCCGCCTTGGATCCCAACCAGGCCAACGTCGTCGCCGACTTCGCGCTGGAACCGGCCACGCCCACGGTCGGACGCGTCTTCGGTGCCGATCGCAAACCCGTGCCAGGAGCCCGGGTCTTTCTGGCCACCGCTTCGCAGCCGGCCCACTTCTATAACGAGGACAGCCGAGACGACGAGTTCACGTTGCACGCGACGACTGACCGCTTCGGCGCGTTCAGCTTTCCCGCCCAGTTCGAAGCCTACACCGTAATCGCCGTCCACGACTCGGGCTATGGCGAAGTCACGCAGGCCGCCGACAGCATGGCCGGCGAGGTGATCCTGGCCCCGTGGGGCCGCATCGAAGCGCACATGCAATATGAAGCGACGGCGGCCGATGAAGCCGGTCTGCGATTCAACTCCCTCGCGCGCGCCCTCACCGGTTCGCCCAGTATCTCCGGCACGCCGTCAACCTCGCGCGGACCGACGGGCTCTTTTATCCTCAGTCATGTCCCGCCGGGCCGGGGCCTGCTGCACGCCATGCCGTCGAAATCCGACGCGCGACAGGGGGTCGAATTCATACCCATCGAGGTTCCGGCCGGCGGGCAAGTCAGTCACGATTTCGGCGCCGCCGCGCGGGTGCGCGGCAACATTGGGCTGGGCGAGGGAAACATCGTCGACGTTCGCCTCGAGCATGCCCACTTGTGGCTCGTGAAGAAGGGAGCCGTGTTGCCGCCGCAGCCCGGGCTCGACCCCGACCGCTTTGCCGCAGCCGACGGCTGGAGAGACGATTGGCACACGAGCCTGGCGTCGTGGGCCTATTTCAACACGCTGCATTATTTCCTCGCCCAACCGACCGATCGTGGCGCGTTTCACATCGACGGCGTGCCGGCCGGCGACTACACGCTGGCGATCCGGGTGTTTCACGAGCGCGAGGGATTGCCTCACCCGCGCGGTCTGCCAGGTCAGCCGGCCAAAACACACCTCGTACACTTCACGGTTTCCGAGGCCGACGCAACGGAACGTAAGACCATCGATCTGGGCGCGATCACGGTCGATTTAGTCGCGAAGCCCGAGCCGCCGGCCGAGTGACTCCGCAGCCAGTTTGCCGCCACGCCCTGCGGAGGACCGCAGAGCGTGCCACCCCTCGCCGAAAGTTCACCTCGATGAGAGACCTGACCAGCCCCTTCTGGATCAAGTTGAAAGGGCTGCTGTTACGCCCGCCCCTTCCCGTCCCATTCCCAGACGACCATTACTCTCTTACCATGAATCGAGTAATTTGCAATTTTGCTGCTGCAGCGATCGCGGTGGGCATCGTCGGGTGCAGCGAGCGGCAAATCCCCACAGATGCCAACGCGTCTGCTGAACGCCGCACGCAAGCTGCTCAAGCGACCGAGCTAACGCAGGTCGTCAGGCTTACGCCGGCCGCCATCGCAAGGCTACGCACGGCGCAGCTTGATTCCGGCAAAGCGTATCTTCGAGTCGCGGTCGTTTCCGGTGGAACAACCGGATTTATGTACGACATGAAGTTCGACGACACGTTTGAACGCGACAAAGACTACATGGATGACGTTAACGGCATAAAGGTTGTTGTCGACAAGCGCAGCTCGCTCTTTCTGATGGGCGCCACAATTGACTGGCAAACCGGGCCGGATGGTCGGCAAGGGTTCAAATTTGACAATCCGAACGCGGTAAAGTGAATTACCGCGAGACCGCGGCCCGGTGTAACAAGAAAGCCGGCGGGACCGTTGCAGCCATTTCTCCCAAGTGCTCTCACCGCACGAAATCGAGAGAATGACGATCGGCGTGTTTGCTCTGTGGCGGATTGGCTAAAGCCGAAAGTTCAACCCGATGAGAGACCTGACCAGCCCGTTCTGGATCAAGTTGAAAGGGCTGTTGTTTCTCTTGATCGGCATCGTGGCCGCGGGCCTGGTGATCGCGGAAAACCCGACATGGAAGACCGCCGGGTTGCTGATGCTGGCGATCTGGAGTTTCTGCCGGTTCTACTATTTCGCCTTCTACGTGATCGAAAAGTATGTCGACCCAACCTACAAGTTTGCCGGGCTGACTTCGCTGGTGCGTTACCTGCTGCGTGGCCAAAAGTGAACGCCGCGGCACCGCTTGTTTGCCCGCGCGGGCGAAACTAAGCTAACGCGCATGAACCGCCCCCAGACCTCCGCAGGCGCCGCGGCGCCGAGCGCCGCCGACAACCGCGCCGCTGAAGCCCACCCCGCCGTGGCCACATCCACCTTGCGGGCTGGCATGGTCGGGCTGGGGATGATCTTTGACGAAACCTATCGCCCTTTTTTCGAGGCGGTCCACCAGCGGCCCCTTTTCGATCCCGCCTTCGGCGTCGCCCGGGTGGAACTGGCCGCCGTCGCCAGCCGCACCGGCCAGCGGGCCGACGCCTTTCGCCGCCACGCCGCCGGCCGAGTGGCCCCCTTCGCCAGCTACGCCGAGCCGCACGCCATCGAACAATTGCTAGCGGGCGATTCATCGAAAGCGCCGGTCGATTTCGTCTGCATCGCCACGCCCGACAATCGCCATTTCGCCGCCGCCCGCGCGGCCCTGGCCGCCGGCCGACACGTGCTCATCGAAAAGCCGTCGGTGCTGACGCTGGCCGAGCTCGACGAGCTGGTCGCCCTGGCCCGGCAGCAGGGGGTGCTGGCCAAGGTCGTCTATCACAAGCTCTTGGATCCCGACCACAAAAAACTCCGCACGCTGGTCGTCGATGGCAATCTCAAGCACGTGAACAACGGCTATTGTTCGCTGCTGGAGCCGATCAGCATCGCCACCGGCCAGTTCGCCCAGTGGATCGCCGGACGCAATCCCGGCACCTACGTGGCCGTACACTACATCAAGCTGATCGATTTCACCTTCGGCGGCCGGCTGAAAAGCGTTCACTGCACGGGCCAGCGCGGCATTGTCGGAGCGGCCGACGGCCCAACCTGGGATTCGACGCAGCTCCGGCTCGTTTACGGCTTCGCCGATCGCGAAGCGGCGTTCGACATCCACACCTCGTGGGTCACGCCCGACAATTTTCCCGGCTACGTCGAGCAGGAAGTGCAGTTCCGCTTCGACAACGGAGTGTGGAACGGGCACAGCCGCAAGCGGGGAGTCGAGTGTACGATCGCCGGCGAAACGCCGCTCGCCCGCAAGATCACGCTCAACAATCACTACAACGGCACGTTTCTCGAACCCTGGAACGAACGCTCGCAGCGCGGCTACGGCATCGAGGTGCTGGAGCGGTTCGCCCGCGAAGTGGCCACGGTCGAATTCGGCGGGCCGGCCGGCGAGCGCCCCGAGCGGCTGGCAGCCGCCGCTGCCACGGCCTATAACGACTTGAGTGCCGATCGGCAGACCGTGGCCGCCGTGCAAGCCATGGAAGCCATTCTGGCCAAGCATGCCGCGGGCGTGCCGAACACGTTTGTCGAAGTGAACGGCGCGGACGGCGGCCTCGTCCTGCGTTCGCCCGGCACCAGCGTGGCCGAAGTGCTCTACGCCCCCCGCGTCTAACCCCATCCATCGCGGAAACGAACATGTCCAGCCCCACCACGCGTCCCCAGCCCGCCGAGCCAAGCGCCACGAAACCGGCATCGGCGAAACCTTCGCCAATCGAGCATGCCGGCGAAACGGCCTCGAACGAATTGCGCCGCCGCGCCGCGGCGGTCGAGCCCGCCGCCCTGCGCACGTTCACTCCCAGCCTGGTGGCCATTGCCCGCAGCGAGGGAAGTTATCACTGGACGCCCGAAGGGCGCAAGCTGGCCGATTTCACCTCCGGCGTGTTGGTGTCGAACCTCGGGCACAATCCCGCGGCCTGGTGGCGCCGCGTGCTCGGCTATATGAGTCTGGGCAACATTCCGCAAGGAGACGGATTTTTTTCGGCCCAACCCCTCACCGCCTACAACGCCCTCACCGAGCTCGAAGTCACGGCCGCCGAGCGGCTCGTGGCCCTGCTGCGACGCCAGGCGGGCGGAGCGCGGATGGAACAAGTCGTGTGGGGAGCCAGCGGCAGCGAAGCGATTCAAAAAGCCCTCTGGGCCGCCCAAAGCCGCCGGCCGGGCAGCGACCAGATTCTGGCCACCCGCTTCGGCTTTCACGGCAAGAAGGGTTTGGCCTGCGCCGTCACCGGCAGCGAAACCGATCCGGAACGCGATCCGCGCGTCCACTTCATCAGCTTTCCCCGCGCGGAGTGCATCGACGTGGCCACGCGCCGCGGCCCGATCGACTTGGAACCCTACGCCGCCGAGCTATCGGCCTTGTGGCGCGAATATGGCGACCGGCTGTGCGCGCTGGTGACCGAGCCCTACTTGGGCGGAGCGGGCTCGTATCATCCGCAGCCCGGATATCTGCAACTCTTGGAGCGGTTTTGCAGGGAACACGACATCGTCTTCATCCTCGACGAAGTGCAGGCCAATTTTGGCCGCACCGGCGACCTGTTCGCCTTTTCGCACTATGGGCTGGAGCCCGACGTCGTCGTGCTGGGCAAGGGACTGGGTAACGGCATCCCGGTCGATGCCGCGGTCGGCCGGGCCGAGGTGTTCGCGGGTCTCCGCTACGGCGAAGTATCGGACACCTGGAGCGGCCACCCGCTGGGCTGCGCCGCCGTGCTGGCCACGATCGACGAGTTCGAATCGGGGGCCGTGATGGAACACGCCGGCCGTCTGGCCAAGGTGCTGGAGCGCGGCCTCTGCCGGCTGGAAGAGCTCGACGTGGTGGCGCACGTTCGCGGCGAGGGAGTGGTGTGGGGGGTCGAATGCGCGCAGCTTGGCGAACGTTCGGCCGCCGAAGTGGCCACGGCCTGCGTGGCCGCCTGTTATCGCGGCGACGCGAAAGGCCGGGCGATCCATCTGCTCGGCCCGCTGGCCACGAAAGTCATCCGCGTCAGCCCGCCGCTGGTGATGCCGCTGGAAGAAGCACAAGATTATCTCGACGCGATGTACGAAATCTTCGCGGCGGTACAAAAAGAATTGTCTTAAAGTTGCGACTTTGCAGTTAGCGGTGCATCGCAGCCGCCCTTGTCCACGCGACATTTAGAATACAGGACGCGAACCATGCCCCGCTTGCTCGCCGCCTCTCTCGCCGCGTTGCTCTTCTTGGCCCAAGCCGCCCTGGCCGGACCGCCCAATATCCTGTTCATCTTTTCCGACGACCACGCCTATCAGGCCATCAGCGCCTATGGCGACGCGCGGAAATTGATCGAAACGCCCGCCATCGACCGCATCGCCCGCGAGGGAATGCGGTTCGACCGCTGCCTGGTTCCGAATTCGATTTGCGGGCCGAGCCGGGCCACGGTGCTGACGGGCCTCTACTCACACCGCAACGGCTTTTTCAACAACGAAAACTCCCGCTTCGACGGCAGCCAAACCACGCTGCCCAAGCTGCTGCAGGCGGCCGGCTATCAAACCGCCATCATCGGCAAGTGGCACCTGGTCAGCGAACCCACTGGTTTCGACCACTGGCAGATTCTGCCCGGCCAAGGCGAATACTATCACCCCGAAATGATCGTCGACGGCAAGCAGATCAAAGAACAGGGCTACGTCACCGACGTCATCACCGAGCGTAGTTTGGAATGGCTCAACAAGCGCGATCCCAAGCGGCCATTCTTCCTGATGGTGCAGCACAAGGCGCCGCATCGCCAGTGGGAGCCCCCCTTGCGCCTGCTGGGCCACGACCACGACCGCCAGTATCCCGAGCCGCCGACGCTGGCCGACGATTTTGCCGGGCGCGGTCCGGCCGAGCACGAACAGAAGATGATGATCTCGCGCGACATGAACGAAGGCGATCTCAAGCTCCAAACGCCGAAGCGGCTAACTGCCGAGGAGCGCAAAACCTGGGATGCCTATTACGAACCCCGCAACGCGAAGTTTCGCGAGGCCAAACTAACCGGAAACGAACTACTCCGCTGGCGCTACAACCGCTATCTGCACGACTATCTGGCCTGCGTCCGGGCGGTCGACGACAGCGTGGGCCGGCTCTTGGCCGCGCTCGATGAAGCGAAACTGGCCGACAATACCATCGTCGTCTACACCTCCGACCAGGGTTTCTATCTCGGCGAGCACGGTTGGTTCGACAAACGCTGGATCTTCGACGAGTCGCTGCGCACGCCGCTCGTGGTCCGCTGGCCAGGCGTGACCGAGCCGGGCAAAACTTCGAGCGCCATGGTCAGCAATCTCGATTTCGCCCCGACCCTGTTGGCCGCTGCCGGCCAGCCGGTTCCCGGCGAGATGCAAGGGCACGATTTTGGCCCCGTGCTGCGCGGCCAAACGCCCGCCGATTGGCGGAAGAGTTTTTATTACCACTACTACGAATGGCCGACGCACGGCGTGCGGCCCCACTACGGCGTGGTGACCGACCGCTTCAAGCTCGTCCGCTTCTACACCGGCAAAGAGCCCTACTGGGAACTGTTCGACCGCCAGACCGATCCGTTGGAATTGCGCAGCGTCTGGGGCCAGGCCGACTATCGCCAGACGCAAGAAGAACTGCTCGCCGAACTCGCCCGCCTGCGCAAGGAGCTGGCCGTTCCCGATCCCGACCCGCCCGGCTCGAATGGCAAAACGCCGCCGAATTAGAAGGGAGCAACCATGGGTGATGTCGTCGCTGTCCTGGTGCTTCGCAACCGTCTGAAAGCGCGGGCCGGCGAACGCCCTCCCGTGGGGGGTGACAAAAAGACGCACTTTAATTTTTCTGCTGCTCGACGGTCCTCCTCGTATTGGCTATCGATACCTGGCGCGGAATCGACCGACCGTTCCACGCCAACGTTGCTTCGAGGAGGAATGTTGTGCCAGCGAATATCCCAGGCGATAGCCTCGTTTTGGTGCAGATCTCCGACCTGCACATGAGCGACCAACTGGAGTGCTCCGTTCTCACCGGAGCGAAGGGCCTCCGCGGACACGATCCGCAACTGTGTCGATTGCTGGTCACGCGGATTCGCTCGATCGCCAAACATTACCGCGTGCCGACCTCCGACTTACGTTGGATCATTAGCGGCGATCTGACGCGCGTCGGCGCCCCGGCGGAGTTCGCCGTTGCCAAGGACTTCATCGAAACCGTGCCCGCGCTCGATCCGCTGGGGCGCCCGCTTCGGCCGACGCTCGGGATACCCAGGCGCCGGTATGTCGAAGTCCCCGGCAATCACGACCACTTCGACGGCTGGGACGAACAGAGCATCTGGCGCTCCGGGACCAAGAATCCGCCCCCCGCCTGGAATCCCCAGATTTTCGGTGCAAACGTCACGCGAACCGTGTGGGATAATCTGCCGCAGCCTTGGACCAGCGCCTACGGATCCATCCAACTGGAACTGTTCGGCGTCGATTCCAACTCGGGCCTGGCGGGCCAAACCGCCAACCGGCGCGCTGCCGGCGAAATTGCCCCGGCCGAGTTCGCCCAACTCGAGGACGCGCTGCGCACCAGCAACCGTCGGCCGGCTTCCCGCGGCGTGACCGTCGTGCGGGCCATCATTTGCCACCACGCGTTCACGAAAAAGCCGCAATCGGGAATCCTCAAGGCCTCGCCGCTGACGGCCGGCTCGGTGCAGCAGCTTCGTGAAATCGCGGCAAAGTATCGCGTGCCGGCAATTCTGACCGGTCACACGCACGCGGTGAACTTTCAACGCGAGGACGTCCCCGTCGCCCGCTGTGGCGAAAAAACGGTGACGCTCTGCCCCGTCTACGAGATTCGCTGCCCTACGACGCTGCAAGGAATCGCCGACGCGCTGGTCCACGGATTTTGGGTTCACCACCTCTTCCGGCCATCGCCCAAAGCGGAATTGATCTGGCGGCCAAGGCTGTACCTGCTCGCTGCCGGCCGGCTTCACTCGCAACCCGTCGCCGACTGCGAAGACCTGGTGCTGCCTTAATAGTTCGCCTGCCCCAGAAACCTGCCCCAGAAACCTGCCTCACCCAGCCGACAGGTTTTTCGTGGGCTACGTGTCGTGAATTACCCGCTACCGGCCGATTTCGACTTTCAGCGCATTCACCGCGGCCAGCGCCCGCTCGAACTGCACCGGGTCTGGTTTCTCGAGGGCGCCAAACATTCGTAGCGCCAGCGAAATCCCAATCTCCTTCTTGGCGAGTTCGGCAGGGACACCGATCCGGCGAACGCTTTCCACGAGCCGCCGTACCGATTCTTCCGCCCCTTCGGGAAGCGGCCCGCCGCC
>DATJTR010000585.1:0-8958 GCA_035503215.1 Pirellulales bacterium | reverse complement strand
GGTCGCCGCCAGCGCACGCCGGGAATATCGCTCAAGAATGCATCAGCGGCTGCCAGCATCGCCGACAGTTTTCGCTGATAGCCGCTCGCCAGGCGGGCGACGTGCTCCTCGAGCAGTCCCATGTCCAAGACGGCGCTCATCAAGCGTTGATTGAGATGGGCCGAGCCGAAGTCGAGATTTCCTTTCAGGCCGGCCACCGGTTCCACCAATGACGGAGGCAGCACCCCCCAGCCGACCCGGATGCCGGGCGAAAACGATTTCGAAAATGTATCGGCCAGGACGACCAGTTCTCCACTGCTGTCGAGACTGCGCAGGCTGGGGACGTCGGCGCCAGCATAACGCAGCGGGCGATAGGCGCAGTCTTCGATGAGGTACAGTCGCGAATTGCGCGACCAGCGTTCGACGACGCGGAGCAGTTCGGCCCGGCGTTCGGCCGACATCGTCAGTCCTGTCGGATTGTCGAAGTACGGCGTGACGTAAACCGCCTTTACGCGGCCCAAATCACCGCGGCGCTCGAGGGCCCGCATTTGGTCGTCGATGGCCTTGGGAATGATTCCTTCGGCGTCGCTAGCAACGCCCCACGGGCGAGCGCTCAGGTTGTCGAGGATGCCCAAAAACACGAAGTATGTCGGCGTCGCGCAAAAGACGATGTCGCCCGGTTCCAAGAGCGCGTCGGCCACGAGATAGAGCAATTGATTGCTGCCGGCGGTGAGGATCACCTGGTCGACCGACAGACTACGCTCGGTTTCGGGATTACCATCAGCCTGCCGCAAGCGATCGAGCACTTGCTCGCGCAACCGCACGTTGCCCATCGTCGTGCCGTATTGCAACGCGGCGCGGGCGTCGGTGGCATCGGACAGCACTTGCTCCATCGCCCGGGCAGTAATCTCGACGGGCAAGGTTTGCTGATCGACGAAACCGGCGGCCAGCGAGATCAGCGTCGGATCGTTGAGCGCCAGCGACATCAAGCGGCTGATCGGCTGACCCGACGCTCGCTTGGCGCGGCAGCTGAGTTGAGTGGCGGAGAACATGCGGTTCGAGACGTGCAAAGAATGAGACCGGCTGCAAGCGGGGTGGCGCTGGCCGGGAAGATATCCTAAATCCTTACGCCCAGTCAAGATCGGTCGAAGGCCGAGCCTCCTCCAGAGGGTAACTACGAAGGTCAGCTTTTCCCCGTACCGGTCCGCTTGCCCCTTCCACCGCCCCTTCGTCCGACACAGTCGCTACCACCGGACTAGGGGCGCACGGCCCCGCCGAAAGGGCCGGTACAAGCGGGGTCACAAAGCGCAAAGTGGCTCTGGGACAGAACCTATCTTTGCGATGAGATGAAATTCGGTCGGGACTTCGGGCGCCTGCGGATCGGCTCCCTTGCCGACCATTTGCGGCGGCTGGCCGATCGTTAGCATCGCAATCGTTTTGATCCCCGGAGGGGATATGGATTTACTGTTTTTCATGCTGGTTGGCGGGCTGATCGGCCTTCTGTGGGGTGCCGTCTTGCTGCGCCACGCCGGCCTGGTGGGCGGGGCGCTCGCGGTGCTGCTCACCGGCATCTGCTTCAGCCACCCGTTCTTCAACGTTCCCTTGGGACCGTTGCCGATCACGATCGACCGCGTGCTGTTGGGCGGCCTGGTGATCGGGACGATCGTCGGACGGCGTTTTGGTTGGACCGAGCCAAAGCGGATGACGTCGGCCGATTGGGCATTGGCGGTGTTTGTTTTCGTGCTGCTGGCGAGCACGCTCTCGCACGATTGGCAAGTCAATAAATCGCAGCCGCTCGCGCAGGTGGTGTTCTTCTTTCTGATGCCTGTGGCGTTTTATTGGGTCGTCCGGCAAATGCGGGTCACCGAACAAGCGCTGGAAGGAATGTATCTGGCGTTGGGACTGTTCGGGATCTATCTCGCGCTGACTTCGCTGGCCGAAGTGCGGCAGATGTGGGCGTTCGTCTTTCCGCGCTATATCGGCTCGACCGAATATGTCGAGTTTTACGGTCGCGGTCGCGGCCCGCTGCTCAACCCGGCCGGGTCGGGAATCCTGCAAGGGCTGTGCCTACTGGGCATGCTAATGCGTTGGCCGCGCGCTGGCCGGTCCGGCCAGTTGGTCATTCTGAGCCTGGCGCCGTTGTATGCCTTGGGAATCTACAGCACTTTCACACGCAGCGCCTGGTTGGGGCTGGCGCTGGGGCTGTTGGTGGTGCTGGCCTTCAGTCTGAAACGCGCTTGGCGCACGGCGGTGATCGGCACTCTGGTCATCGCCACCTTGCCGCTGGTGGCGCTGAACTGGGAAAAACTGATGAGCTTCAAACGCGATAAAGAGCTCAGCGCCGCCGAGGCCGCCGAATCGGCCAAGCTTCGCCCGATCCTGGCCGTGATCGCCTGGCACATGTTTTTGGACCGGCCACTATTCGGCTCGGGTTATGGGCAATATCTCACTGAAAGCCACGCCTATTTATCCGACCGCTCGACCGACTTGCCGCTGGAAAAGGCACGGCCCTACGTGCAACACAACGTGTTTTTGTCGTTAGCGGTGGATACGGGGCTGGTCGGCGTGAGCGCGTTCGTGGTGATGCTCGCGCTGTGGGTGCGGATGGCATGGCGGCTGTGGTGTTTCCGGCAAGTGTCGCCGGCGGCGCGGCAATTCGGCCTGATGTTCTTGGCGTTTCTCGGCGTCTGGCTGCCGAACGCCATGTTCCAAGACGTGCTGATCATTCCGATGGTGAACATGCTGCTGTTGTTCATGGCAGGATTGCTGGTGAATCTGGCCGATCCATCGCGCGCCGTCGCCCATTACGAGCGCCGCGCCGCGTTGCCAAGACAAGAAGCTACCGAACCGCCAGAACTAGAACTAGCGGGAGGAGCGCTCTCGGCCTAGCGAGCCATGGCCGAGCCGGAATGTTTTATATGACCACAACGACGTTCGAATTTCCTGAGGTACAACGAACAGCAGCCGTACCGGCAGCGCCGGGCGCACGCCACACGATGCTCGACGTCTGCCGGCTGCTGGCCGCTTATGCGATCGTGTGGCTGCACACGCCGCGGCCCCAAGCGTGGGCCGACCTGGGGCTGCTGGGAAGATTTGCTGTCCCGTTCTTCACCGCGGCGGCAACGTTCTTTGCCTGGCAGGCGGGAGCACGCTCGGGCGAGCGGTCGGTGACTCGTTATGCGTGGTCACGCGTGCTGCGGATCTATGTGCCGTTTCTGGCTTGGAGCGGCATCTACCTGGCCTTCAAAGGGGCAAAGGCGATCTTGCTTCCGGCGGAGCCGAACGACTTTCCCGGCTGGGAGCTTCTCTGGCTCGGTTCGTTCTACCACCTGTGGTTCATGCCATTCGTGCTGTTGGCGACGCTGACGGTTTTCTGCCTGGCGCGGATGGCGGCGGGCCGCCGTGGATGCGAAATCACTTTAGGCATCCTGGCACTCGTCGCCGGCTGGCAAATCGCCTGGCTGCCGGCCGATCGCGCGGCGGCGGAAGTCGGTTTCGGGCGGCTCGCGCTCGATGCGCTCCCCTCGGCCTGCTGGGGCGTGGCCTTGGCCATCGCCTATCGGTCGCGCGCCCGTTCGTGGCTCGCCAACCGGCGCGTGGCAATGGCCTGTTTGTTGGTGGCCGTAGGGGGAACGCTCGCGCTGCTGGCCACGGGACGCAATGCGTGCCTGGAAAACGTGGCGGGAGCGGCCTTGGTCGTCTTCACGCTGACGGATTGGACCTCGGCGGGGCTCGAGCGGATTGCCCGACTCGGCTCGCTGGCCTATGGCATCTATCTATCGCACCTGCTCTTCATCAAGACGCTGGAAGCCGTCCTGGGCAAGCTGCACGTCGCGCCGTCGCTGGCCAGCGGATGGGCCATTTTCGTCGGTGCGGCGGCAGGCAGTACGCTCCTGGCCTGGCTGCTCGGACGCTGGCGAGCGACCCGCTGGCTGACCGCTTCTTAAGGCGACGCAGGCAGCGGCTTACTGGGCGTTCGACTTGCTGCCGTTGGGAGCGCCGCCGATGCGGCGGTTTTCCGGCATCGGCCGCGCGGCAACGGCGTAGCCCAACTCGTACAGCTCCCGCCTGATTTGATTGAAGTCGTCGAAGCTGTCGGGATAGATCCAGAAGGTGATCGTGTAGTGCTTGGGATTGCAGTCTTCGAGCTTGCCGCGAAAGGAAGAAGTTTTAGTCAGGGCTTCGCGGACCGGCTCACCGATGTCGCCTGACACCGGATAGAAGTAGAACTCGGCCAGGTGGACGTAGCTTCCCCCCTGCCCCGTCTGCATGGCTTCTTCCACCGTTACGTCGACCCGCTCCAGCGTGTAGCGGATGGTGAAATCGAAGAGCGGCCCATACGTTTCGGTGATTTCGTTGGTGTCGCGCAGCTTGTGAGCCTTGGCCTCGTAGAGAGAGCGGAACTTGCTGGCGAACTCGGTGAAGGGCACGTAGGCAATGCGGCCGTGTCGCAGTTGGAAGTGGGCTTCCTTGTCGTCGACCACCTTGCTGATTGGCGTGGGAAAGCTTTCGATTTTGACCGTCGTTTCCACGCTCGACTGCAACTGCTGGAGCTCTTTTTCCATTCGATCGAGATCGGCATGGGCCAGGAGCTTATCGCGGTCCTGGTCGTATTTTTGCCGGGCTTTTTCGTCGAGCGCGGTGCGCTTCTCGGCCAGTTGGCGCTCGGCGGCAGCCAGCAAAGTCGCCAATCGATCGCGTTCCATGCGCCGCGTGGCCGCTGTCTGCTCGACATTGACGACGTCGTGGCCCAATCGATCGACGTCTTGTTGCAATGCATCGGCTGTCCGCTGGGCGTCGAGCGCCTTTTGCGACGGGCCCGCCGGAGCCGCCTGCTCGCCAGTGATCAATTCGTGCGCATTCTTGCCCACGATCATTACCAGAATGATCAGAATGCAGACGATGTTCGTCACGACGTCGAGAAATGATTCGTGACCTGCCGATTCGACTTCAGCGGGTTCGCGTCGTCTCATGTGTTTTCCCTGACGTTCGATCCAGCGACGTTCATTTCCGCGCCGCCTTCGCCGGTTTGCCGGCCAGCGACGGCTTGTGGCTGCTTTCTTTCACGTCCAGCCCACTGTCGACCAAGGCAGCTTGTAGCTCGCCAAATCGCTGGCGAGCCGTGGGTGCCACGCGCACCGAGAGGGTCGGCTTCCAAGACAATCCTTTGCCGGCCGATCCCCATTGCTTGGTGTGCTGCAGGACCGACGAAACCAGTTCGTCGACCGCGTCGTCGGTGTGCCCGCTCATCGGGATTTGCTTTTCGATCGATTTGCCGTCGTCGTCGATGATGGCCAGCTTGTCGGGCCAGCATTCCACCACGACGGGCCGCGCGATCGCCGTCGACGTGTCGACCGATTCTGGCAAGCCCCAACCCTTCGGCCGCCCCTCGCGATTGAGCTTTTTACCGTGCTTGCCCATGTTCGGGTCTTGCTGCTTGGGCTTTTGCCCGAAGTTCAGGTTCGGCATGCCGACGGGTGATTGCTGTCCGGGGGGTGGCGGGTCGCCGTTGCCGCTGCCGGGCGTGCCGCCGCTGTTGCCGCTGCTGCTCGAATTGCTGCTCGCGCTCTTACTGTTACTCGAGCTGCTGCTGCTATTGGAATTGCTGTTTTGAGATTTGCTCGACCCCACCGAGCTATTGCCGCTGGCATTCGTGTTGTAGGGGTTATTGCTGGGGCCGGTGTCGTCGGCGCCGCCACCCAAGTTCCAGGCGTTGGCATTCGTGGCGGCTTGCGCCCGCGAGGTGGGCGCGGCCGGTCCGCCATTGCTGCTGTATTGTTGCTTGCCGTCGGGCGTGGTGTTGGCGCCATTGCCCGCCCCTTTGCCGCCCAGGCCGCCCAGGCCACCGCCGCCCGGCCCTGTGCCCGAGCCAGTACCGTTGGTGTTGCCGGCCGTGGTTCCGCCGGTCCCTTGCAGCTGCGTGGTGAGAGGCGTGCCACCGCCGCCGGGCGAGTTGCCGGGGACCTCGTTCGAGGCGGGCTGGTTTTGCCCGCCAAGAGCCAGTCGGCCGCCGCTGCCACCGCCGCTCCCATTGCTCATCTGGCCGGGTGCGCCGGGCGCGTTTCCACCATTGGCATCGCCGCCATTGCCGTCCGTGTCGTTGTCAGTTCCATCGCCGTTGTCGTCGGTTCCGGCGCCACTGGATTGATCACCACCCTGGCCGCCTCCCGCCTTGCCCGGGGACGTGTTGTCGGCCAGCGCCGAGAGATTGCTTCCCGGGACGCCGCCGGCTTTTCCGACGTTGCCTGTGCCAGTAGGAAGATTGTTTCCATTACCTCGGCCGTTGGTCGTGCCGCCGGCTCCGCCGCCTGGGTTGTTGCCTCCGGGCGGATACCCTCCAGGCGGATATCCCCCAACAGTTCCACCGGGGGCGCCAGCTCCGTTTGGTCCCCCAATGAAACCGCCTCCGGGAGCGCCGCCGTCGCCTGTGCCACCCGGCGGATAGCGGCCTGCTCCGTTTCCGCCTCCAGGCGGATAGGCAGGACCACCGCCGTTCATTGCTAAACCGGCCGGCGCGTTTCCGGTTCCGAATCCACCCGGCCCGGCCGGTCCATTGTTCGCTCCGCCGGGGCCCGTGCCTGCTCCGTTGCCACCGGGACCGCCGCCTGGTCCATAGCCTCCGCCGCCGTTGCCGGTCGGCCCACCGCTGCCGAACGGATCATTACCGCCGCCATCGGCGTTGCCATTGCCGTCGCCCCCGCCGTAGTTTCCGCCATTGCCGCTGGCCAGAGCGACGCTGCCCCCGCCGCCGAGAGTCGAGCCGGTGGTGGTGCTGGGCATGGCGGAGTTGCCGCCGCCGGTTCCGTCGCCGGCGGAAGTGCCGCCACCGTTGCCCTTACCTTTACCCCAGCTTCCTTTGGCGCCGCCGGCTCCCCGGCCGAGCCCGCGGTAAGGATTCCGGTCGTTTTGCGCCAACTGGCCATCGGGCACCCGTTCGATCCCTCCGCCCCCCTGCTTGACCTGGAACGTTTTGGGTTTGCGATATTGCTTGGGAGCGGCCGCGATCAGGGCCGCTTCGCGCATTCGCGCCTCGGCCACGACGAGCTTGAGTCGCTCGGCCAACGTCGGATCGGGATCTGGGAATTTGAGCGTTTTGTCCGAGCCGATCAGTTCGTAGCCGAACTGCGAGCCGAACGAGGCTAGGGCCGCCCGCGCGGCGTAGTACTGCGGAATCGCGTCCGGCCGCACCACGATCAGCGGGTAGGGTTCTACCTTGTCGAAACCGTTCGGATCGGTTTCGGCCATGAATTCCCGGGCGGCGCGGACGGCGGCCGCCAGCGGGTTGCCCGGCCCCATCACGGCGAAATCTTGGTCACCAAAGACGATGCCTTCCGGCTCCAGCACGATCCCTTCGGTGCGGCATTCGAGGTAAATCGGCCGGCGGCGGGTTTGATTCGGACCGGCGTAAGGAACGATCGAGTAGGTCGTTGGTTTTTGCGCGGCGTTTTCCTTGGCCAGTTCGAGCTCGCGTTTCGTGAGCGCGATTCGCTCGTGGATTTTGGCCAATTCCGCCCCGTCGCGGATCTCGGCCGCCTGCGCGTCGGAGCCGTCAAGGGCCAGGGCGGCCTGATGAATCTGCTCTGCCCGCTCGCGCAAGCGGCGCAAGTGGTCTTCTAGATGGCTGAGCTCGAGCCGGGCCTTTTCCAGGTCCCCCTCGGTTTTGGCGCGCGCATCGCGCAGCTCCGACGCCCGCCATTCGAGATCCTCGACTTCGACGGAAGCTGCCGCTTCGGCAACGGCTTGCTTGGCGTCGGTCACTTTGACGACCTGTTGCTGCCCATATCGCGCAAAGGCGAACAGCAACGTGACCAGGGCGCCCATCGTGCAAGTGAGGATGTCCAGAAACGGCAGCAACTGAATGCTATGAGCTGAATGTCCTCCGCGTCGGCTCATGCAGCGTGGCTTTTAAAGCGAATGGATCCGCAGCAACAAGCTCGGCTCAACCGCCGGCGCTTGCTCGGTGCAGCGGGAAATGATCGTTCATTACGGCAGCTTCCGGAGCGTGCCGGGAAACATGGGTGGGCCGCGCGCGTAGGGGCAGCGCAGCCAAGTACCTAACGCTCAAAATCGGCCTAATCGGCAAACACAAATCACCGAAAAGGCTCTTTTCAACATTCGGCCCATGTCCCTCGGCGCGCAGTCGTCCCGCGAGCCGCCGAAGGGGGGAATTTATAGGGGAAAACGCAAGCTGGCAGATAGGGCAGAGTGAGCGGCCGTGCAAGCACAAACGGCGCGGGCAGAGCTATCATGCTGGCAAGGGTGCTCCGCCAATCGTCGGCGAGGCAAACCGCCGCAGCGGGGATCGGAGACGCCGAGATCGGAAAGCTGCCTCGCTTGGGAGAATTGGGGCCACGCGGGTCGCGACAGCGGCGATTGCCACCGCATCGACGCGAACCGGCCCACACCGCGAAAGGCTGTGAGTGGACGACGGGGTCGCGCAGCTTCTGCGCCTCACAATCGAACGAATCGGCAATCTTTGCCAAAGTCGGCTCCGGCCGCCGGACGATACAGTTAGCGTCGCAAGCGCATTCCCAGGGGGGGAAAAGAAACAGTCCGGAGATGGCCCGTGCCAATGGGCCTCCCGGACTGTTTTATTTTTGCCGCCTCGCGGTCGCAGCCCGCTCGCGCTGCGATCTCACTGCTGCCGCGGCTGGCGATACGTCGCGAAGCAGTGCGGCGTTTCCCACAGGTCGACCTCGACGATCGGAAATCCTTCGCCGGCGGCGAAGTCGAAGATCAGCTTGGCGATGTTCTCAGCCGTGGGATTGGTGTCGATCAGGTACACCGGCTCGCCGAGCTGGGCCAGCATTTTCACGGCCGGATCGTCCCGATGCAGGATCATGCGATGATCGAGTTTTTCATCGATCCACTGGCTGACGACCCGCTTGATATCGGAAAAATCGAGCACCATGCCCCGCGAGTCGAGTTTTTCCGACTCGATGACGATCACCGCTCGGCCGTTGTGGCCGTGCAGGTAGC
>DATJTR010000584.1:0-8049 GCA_035503215.1 Pirellulales bacterium | reverse complement strand
CTTGTGCTTGCGCCAGTTGTATTCGAAGTCGGTGATGAATCCGCCGACGAGCGGCTTGCCATGCACCAGGCTCAAAGCCAGCGAACTCCAACGCGGCTCGGCCGGTGCCGACTTCGGATCATCACCCGACTTCAGCCGATCCCAGAATTGCCCCAGTCCTTCGGCGCCGGGAAAGATGCAACCCATGCCGATAATGGCAATCGCCCGATCTTCGGCAGTTTCGGCCGAGACGTGAGGTTCGGCCGCTCCGTTGCGGGCTGCGGGGGCATGGGTGCCGTTTTGCTGCGCCGAACCAGTGGCCGGCAGATGGGTTCCGTTCTTTGCCGCCAACGTCTTCGCCTGGCTTCCGCGGCTGGCAAGCAGCTTGCGGTGATAGGTTTCGTTGAACTGGTCGATAACCACGTGCATGTTCAAGCCGCCGATGCCGAACGCGTTGACGGCGGCGCGGCGCGGTTCGCCCCCCGCCGGTGCGGCCCAAGAAGCGGCGGCTTGCGGGATGTAATACGGGGCCGAGTTCCAATCGACCTTGGGGTTCAGTTTCGAAATGTTGATGGCCGGCGGGATCGTGCCGTGCTGCATGCACAGCACGGTCTTGATCAGTCCAGCGACCCCGGCCGCTTCCAGCGAATGACCGATGTTGGCCTTCACACTGGTGATGGCGATCTGCTTTCCCTTAGGCAGTTTGGGGCCGAGGACTTCGCCCAGCGTTTCCAACTCGGTGGCGTCGCCCAATTGGGTCGCCGTGGCGTGGCATTCCAGGTATTGCAGTCCGGCCATGTCGACCCCCGAGCGATAGGCTCGCTGCATAGCCTTGATCTGGCCCTCTTTGCGGGGCGCCCACAGGCTCTTGCCACGACCGTCGGTCGCCACACCCAGCCCACGCACCACCGCCTGAATCGGGTCGCCATCGGCCAGCGCCCGCTCGAGCGTCTTCATCACCACGGCCACGTAGCCCTCGGACATGATCAGTCCATCGGCGTCGGCGTCGAAAGGCCGCGAGGAGTTGGAACTCATCGCCTGGGCATGAGAGAACAGCACGAGCGTGTGGGCGTTGCAATCCGAGGCTCCGCCCGCGATCACCATGTCGACGCGGCCCTGCTGCAGTGCTCGCGCCCCCATCAACATGGCGTGCAGCGACGAGGCGCAGGCAGAATTGAGAGCCAACCAGGGACCGGTCAGGCCAAAGGCTTTCGACACCGTTCCGGCGACCATGTTGCAATACAGGTCGCGGCCGTCGACCGGCGTCACGCCCAGTTCACCGAGGATTTTGGCACGGGTTTCGGCGATCAGGGCTTGCCGTTCGAGTGGACCAATGTCCTTCAGCGCCTCGACGCCCCCCAGGATTGCCAGCGCCTCGTCCAGCAGCGATCCGTAGGTCAGATTCCGTAGTTGGCTGCTGCCGACGGCGTGGCCGATGAAAACGGCCGAATTCTTGTGCGGCAAGTTGAACGGATCGAGTCCGGCCTGACGCAGCGCGTCGGCGGCGACGGCCGTCATCGTCAGGTGCATCGGGTCGGCCAAACTTCGCAACGCCTCCGGAATCGGATAGCGATCGAAGTCGGTCGGCCGCTTTTGCAGCAGGGCCGCCATTTTGGAGTACGTCTTGCCGCGGACTCCCTTGACCGGATCGTAATAGATGCTCTGGTCGAGGCGATTTGCCGGGACCTCGGCAATCGCCGATCGCCCCTGGCTAACCAATTCCCAGTACTGGTCCAGATCGTCGGCACCCGGCAGGCGGCAGCCCATGCCGATGATTGCCAGAGGAATGTCGCTGTGATCGGTTGGAATCGCCATGCAGATTCGCCTCAAACACGAAAAGGCAACGCAGCACTTGCGCGGTGGGAGGATCTACCTCGGCGATCGAATGGGCCATCACGTCGTCTGACGGGGCCCGGTCACTCCATTCGACACCCTCCTTTGGCGTCCTATTGGCTGCTGGTAACTCCATTTAGATCGCGAGGAATTATTCTACCAAGACCCCAGTGCTGGTAAAGTGAATGAACTAACAAAAGAAAAACGAATAGCAGCAATGGATAAGCTGCGAGTGGTGCGTTCATTTCACAGTATTTAACGACCCCAGAATTTCAACGCCCCGGCGCCTTTTTGAGCGGCAATCGGGCTGCGTAAGTCGATACCCGGTAATATATTCGATGCAATCATCACGAAGCTTGCGACCGGAATTCTTGGCCAAACTTGTCTTACCATGATCCTTGGGAATAATCGGAATCGCTAATATTGCGTCGGACCTCTCCAGGCTGGCCGACCTCCGCCGCAGCGAACGTATCTGCTTATTTTCCAAGGAAAGAGCAGTGCCACCTCGGAAGGCGATCTCCCCCTTTTCTCGTGGCGGCCCAAACCGTGGCGATCTCGATCCGCTGCCGTGGTTTACGCGTACAGCGGCGGTGAACCTTATCGTCGAAGCCTGGACCGCTTTGGGCAGCGCGCCGAGTTCACCATGCCGTCCCCTCGGGGGTCCCCGGACTCGAACGCCTGTTTGCGAAACAGACGGTCAGCGAGGTAGCAGGCCTGGGATTGGATAAATCAGCAATCCGCCGATCATTCGAGTCCGGCGAACGTGATGAGCGAAACGCCGGTTGCCTCACGGTTGGCCGAGAAAAGCATTGATTGTGGACTCGGCCTGGCCCGCTCGGCCGGAAGTCCTCTCGGCCGGAGTCAATGTGGTCTGCGTTTGGAGGCCGGCAATCAAAGCCGTGCCCGACCTTCGCTGGCGACGAACTCGCGGCTTCCGTGACGTTCCACCCGGCTGACGGCGATGTTGGGATCGTGGTCCCACAACAGCCACCAACCCTTGTCGGCGGCCTCACCCAGCAGTTTGGGTTTACGTTGCCGTGTCTCCATGGGAAACAGGTCGTACGCCGTGCTCCACATGCGGCGCAGATGCGGGACGACGGGGCAAAGATCGCCCAGATATAGCGCTCCCTCGCCTCCCGACTCGAAGAGCAGTGCTTGATGTCCCCGCGTATGGCCCCCGGTGGGACGCGTCCACAAACCTGGCGCGATCTCGACCTCGCCATCGACAAGCACCAACTGTCCCGACTCCCCGAGCGGCGCGAAATTCTCAGCCGCGTAACTGCCGGCCAGTTCCACAGCGCCGCTCGTCGCGTCTTCCCATTCCAGCCGGTTGATGAAATAGGTTGCTCGAGGGAAGGCAGGCAGCAAGCGGCGGTCTTCCGCGAGGCGGGTTGCGCCCCCAGCGTGATCCCAGTGCAAGTGGCTGAGAACGACCGCGTCGACCTCATCGGGCCGCACCCCCAGGGCCGCCAGCGATTCGGTGAGGGTGGGAGTCGACTCAATGGCGTGGGCGCTGCGATCCAGCGGGGCGAGCTTTTCGCCGTGGCCGGTGTCGATCAGCACGGTTTGCTCGTCGCTTCGCGCCAGTACGCAATGAATGCCGAGGGGAACGCGGTTTTGCTCGTCGGGCGGAGTGGCTGCTTGCCACACGTTACGGGGGATGATGCCGTAGATCACCCCGCCGTCGAGCCAGAACCGGCCGCCGCCGACCGTTTCCAATTGCCACGGTCCTACTCTGAGCATGGCGCTCGCCGGCCTTCTACTGATGATCGTCTCTGGGATTTTCCCACAGGCGGAACCCGCCCAGGAATGCGTTGGCGTTGTCTCCGAGGCGCGCCCCTTCGGGCAGCGTTTTGAGTTTCCGCGAGTTGCCTCCCCCTAGCACGACGTAGTCGACCTCGAAGGCCGCCCGCAACTTCGGGACGACGTCGGCCACCGCCATGCGCCAGCGCTTCTTGCCCAGCCGCTTCAGCCCGCGAATGCCGAGATAATCCTCGTAGCTGCGACCTTTTTTGTAGGGCAGGTGGGCGAACTCCAGCGGCTCGAGCACTCCATTGTAAATCAGGGCCGATCCCAGGCCGGTGCCCAGTCCCAGGAACAACATCGTCCCGCCCTCATAACTTCCCAAGGCCTGCATCGCGGCATCATTGACCAGTTTTACGGGATGGCCGAACGCCGCCGCGTAATCGAAGCCGACCCAACCCGGGCCGAGATTGTGCGGTTCCAACCTCGGCAGTCCGCGGACGACGGGGCCAGGATACCCAATTGACACCACTTCGTACGTCCAGCCTTCGGCCAGCCGCTTGACCCCTTCCACCATCGCCTCGGGAGTGAGGGTCGGGCCCGAAACCATCTCGCGCATTTCCGTCTGCCCGGTCGCCAGAATCTTGACGTGCGTTCCACCGACGTCGACCACCAGCACGTTCACCCGAGACTCCTTCGTCAAACGTTGTTGTCCGCGCCGTTCACGTTGGCGGCGTTTCGGTCATCACGAATCCACAGCCAAACTATAGGGCAGCCTCGGTCGCTGGGGCACCCCGCGGCAGTCAAAATCTGCATAACCGCGCCAGGCCGGTCGACTCCGTTCCCTAGCGCTCTTGTCCGGCGGCGTAAATCGTCCGCCCGCCGTCAACCGGCAGGCAAACTCCGGTCACGAAATCGTTCTCGATGAAATGCAACACGGCCGCCGCAATGTTGGCCGGGCTTCCCTCGTGTTTGACCAGCGTGCCGTCGATCGCCGCTTGTCTTACCGCCTCGGGCAGATCGGCCGGCAGCATGGCGGGGCCCGGAAGAATGCAATTCACCCGCACGCGCGGATTGCGAGTCGCCAGCTCAACCGCCATGCTGCGCGTGATCGCAGTCACGGCTCCTTTCGAGGGAAAATAGGCGGCGTAATCGCGGTACGGCCGGGCTTCGGCCCAATCGCCGAAATTGACGATCGCTCCCCCTTCCAGCTGGGCGGCCATCGCCAGTCCCACGTGTTGGCAACACAGGAACGTTCCCAGGGCGTTGACTTCGAAGTGCAAGCGCACGTCGCCGGCCGTCACTTGTTCGAGCGGCTTGCGGATCCAAACCGCCGCCGTGTTCACGAGCACGTCGATCCGACCGAACCGCGCCAGGCAATCGGCCACCATCCGCCGCGCCTCATCGTCTTTCCCCAGGTCGGCGGCCACCGCCATCGCCTGGATCCCCTGCCCTGATAGCTCGGCAACGGTTTCAGCCGCCTCGGCGGCCGACGTGTGATAGTGGATCGCCAGATCGTAGCCGCGCTGGGCGAGTGCAACGGCCACATGCCATCCAATGCGGCGCCGGCCGGCGCCGGTGACGAGTGCTACCTTGCGCATGTCTGACCTTCGCGTTGGAAACTGCCAATCGGCCGGATCGACCGCCCATCCGATCCCTCTGGCAAGCTAAACTATAAGGGAAGCGCTCACCTGACGGCAGCACCCCATCCAGCCCAGCGAATGAATCTCTTTGCCGAATGGCTCGAAGCCGACGGTCTGGGCGGATTCGCTTCAGGCACGGTCGGGGGCGAGCGGACACGTCGTTATCACGCCCTGCTGTTGGCCGCCACCACACCTCCGACTGGCCGCATGGTGTTGGTCAGCGGACTGGAAGCCTGGGTGAAAACCGCCCGCGGCCGCTACGCGATATCGTCGCAGCGTTACCAGCCCGGGACGGTCTTTCCCGACGGCGCCCAGAGGGTCGAGAGTTTTTCGATCGATCCCTGGCCCCGCTGGATCTACCGGTTGGAGGATGGCACGCGGATCGAGCAGCAGTTGTTCGCCGTTCATGGCAGTCCCACGGTAGCCCTCCGTTGGCGGCTGGTGTCGCCGGCCGTGGGAAGCGTTCCTCTGGCAGTCCGGCCGCTGCTCTCTGGGCGCAACTATCATCACCTGCACCACGAAAACCCGGTCTTTCGCTTCGATGCCGCGGTGGTCGGCGAGCAAGTCGCCTGGCAACCTTATCCCGGCGTACCCCGGGTCGTGTCGCATGCCAATGGCAGTTACTCTCACGACCCGGAATGGTATCGCAACTTCATCTATCTTCAGGAGCGGGAGCGCGGGCTCGACAGCGACGAAGACCTCGCTTCGCCCGGGCTGTTTCGTTGGGACCTGGCTCAAGGCGATGCCATCTGGATCCTGTCGACCGAGCTGCCGCCGGCCGGCGCGGCGATATCGGCTGCCGCGCGCTATGCTGCCTTCGAGCGTGCCGAGCGAGATCGCCGCAGCCGATTGGTGACTCCGCTGGATGCGGCCGCCGATGCCTACCTGGTGACCGGCCGGCACGGGAAAACCATCGTGGCCGGCTATCCCTGGTTTACCGATTGGGGTCGAGACACGTTCATCGCCATGCGCGGATTGACGCTGGCCCTCGGCCGGCTGGACGACGCCCGGCAAATTCTGCTCACCTGGTCAAGCACGGTCAGCGAAGGAATGCTGCCGAATCGATTCCCCGACCAAGGGGACGCTCCCGAATACAATTCAGTCGATGCCTCGCTGTGGTTCATCATTGCCACCGGCGAATTCTTGGCAGCCTGCCGCACGCGCGCGTATCCACTCGAGGCCGCCGATCGCACGCGGCTGCTGACGGCGATCGGTTCGATCCTCAGCGGCTATCGACACGGCACGCGGTATGGCATTCGGCTCGACGGAGATGGGCTGTTGGCATGTGGCGGGCCGGGGACCCAACTCACTTGGATGGACGTCAAAATCGGTGATCGCGCCATCACCCCACGCGTCGGCAAACCGGTGGAAATCCAGGCCCTGTGGCTCAACGCGCTGGCGATCGCCGAGTCGTTGGAAATTCCCTACGTCCCAGCGCCGCAGGACACGGATCATTCGCCCATCCCTGGCAGGTGGCAGGACGATTTCGATCGCGGGCTGGCCGCGTTTCGCAGTCGATTTTGGAATGAAGCCCGAGGAATGTTGTTCGACGTGGTCGACGTCGATCACCAATGGGGTGTGGTCGATGGCTCGGCGCGGCCCAATCAGATCTTGGCCGTCGGCGGCTTGCCCCAGGCGCTACTCGAGCCCGACCAAGCCAGTGCCGTCGTGGCGGCCGTGGAAAAGCATTTGTGGACGGCGCTTGGACTGCGGACGCTGGCACCGGGCGAGCCGGGTTATGCGCTGCATTATCGCGGCGGCCCACGCGAGCGCGACAGTGCCTATCATCAAGGGACCGTATGGCCTTGGCTGGCCGGCCCGTTCGTCGAAGCCTGGCTGCGCGTTCGCGGCGGCACGGCTGCCGCGCGCGACGAAGCCCGGCAGCGATTCGTGGCCCCACTTGTGGCCCAATTGCAGCAAGCCGGGCTCGGCCATTTGAGCGAAATCGCCGATGCCGAGCCACCTCACACGCCGCGTGGTTGTCCGTTTCAGGCGTGGAGCTTGGGGGAATTGATCCGGCTGGATCGCGTCGTGCTGTCCGACGGGTCGCCTGGCGATTGAGGCGCGTTTCCCTGCCGGCCGGTTGGGAAATTCTTGCGGCTAGCGCTTCCGTTTCAAAAGCCCGCTGCCTTCGTGATGCTCGGCATGGATCACCGGCGTGGCCAAATCGACCCGATCGTCCAGATCGACGTGCGCGGCCGGGCTTTTCAGCGGGCTGGTCACCACGGTCACCTTGGGGCGCTTGCCACGACCGAGCCAACCGCCGGTCGCGTCCATTTTGCGGTCGTTCAGCCAGCGCCGCACATCGGCGAACCATTCGATGACGTAGTAGAAGACCGGCGTCAGGAAAATGCCGAACAGCGTCACGCCCAACATGCCGCCGAACACGGCCGTGCCCAGCGTGCGCCGCATTTCCGAGCCGGCGCCGACGGCGATCACCAGCGGCACCACGCCCAAGATGAACGCGAACGAAGTCATCACGATCGGCCGCAATCGCAGCTTGCACGCCTCCAGAGTGGCCTGGTAGCGGCTCTGCCCTTCTTCGCGTTGGGCCTTGGCAAACTCGACGATCAGAATCGCGTTCTTGCAGGCCAGGCCGATGAGCACCACGAACCCGACCTGCGTGAAAATGTTGATGTCCAAATGGGCCCATTGCACCGCCGCGATCGAGCAGAGCAAGCACATCGGCACGACCAGAATCACCGCCAGCGGCAGCGACCAGCTTTCGTATTGGGCGGCCAGCACCAAAAAGACCAGCACCACCGCCAGCAAGAAGACGAGCATGGCCGTGTTCCCGGTTTGCAACTGCAACAGCGCCAGTTCGGTCCATTCGGCCCGCATCGACCAAGGC
>DATJTR010000583.1:0-2745 GCA_035503215.1 Pirellulales bacterium | reverse complement strand
ACGTCGACTTGGATCAGGTCGAGCAGGTCGTGGAAGCCGCCACGATCAAGCCCGCGGTCGTGCACGTCGAATCGCATCCCTATCTGCCGGAATGGGAGCTCTTGGAATATTGCCGGCAGCATGGCATCGTGCTGCAAGCATTTGCATCCTTGGGACATAACAGCGAGCCCAAGCTGGTGGAAGATCCCATCGTCACCGGCATTGCCAAGCGGGTGGGCAAAACCCCGGCGCAGGTCCTGCTCGCCTGGGCGATCCAACGCGGCACGGCCCCCCTGACGACCTCGAAGAACCCCGCCCGCATCCAAGAGAATTTTGCGGTCTCGGCCATTCCGGAAGACGCGGTGAAGGAGATCAGCGAGGGAATCCAATCGCGGATCCGCTTCAATGCCGTGGTGAAGACGGGCGTTCCAGGTTTCATCGCCCGGGGCAAATGATGCCAAGACCGCAGATCGGCGAACAAATCCCTAGTAGCAGGTTATACGTTTCGCTCCCCACCCCAAGGCGCATCTGGGAAGGAATGAACCCAATCCATGAAATTCATGATTACCTGGCAGATTCACTCCGGAAGGCAGCAGGAGGGGCTGGCGTTCTTCTCGCAAATGACACCCGAGCAGGATGCGGCCGACCGTGGCAGCGCCATCAAGCTGATCGGCCGCTGGCATGATGTTCCCAGGGGCCGAGGGGCGATCATCTGCGAAACCGACAGTGCCAATGCCCTCTCCAACTGGGCGCTGAATTGGAGCAGCGTATTGGACGTGGACATTGCGGTGGTGCTGGACGACGCCGAAGTCCGCGCGCTCGGTAAGAGCCGTGCGGAGCAGCAGTGAGTGCCGCGCAATCATGCGTGGCTCCTAACCGGCGATTGTGGCCACGGCCTGTGATTGCGCGTTCCCCGCGGCGACGGCCAAAGGGAGTGTGAATCTCGCCAGGACGTTGTTTGGTCACAGCCGGGTTCGCTTTCCGTATGGTCTCGCCCTCGTGGGTTATTGGCTACCCAGATTTTTCAGTTGGTCGGGCACCCCGGCAACGAGCAAACCGGCCCCCCGATCGAGATCGCCCCGCTCGCCGAGCAATGCGTTCGGCGTTTAGCGTTGCGCTGCCGGCACGGCGTTTCAGACCAAATCTGTTCGTTTTGCCCCGCATTTCGTGAGCTATACTCTCTCAGCGTGTTTTTGCGTCCCCCACCTGAACGCCCGCTCAGCTTGAGCGGGACCGGCGGCCGGTCGAGAATCGAGGCCATGAAAACTCACCGTTATCTATTGCCGCTCGCCGTGCTCCTGATGCCCGGGGCCCTACTGGCCGCCGACCTCAGCCGCTATTCCAGGGAAGCGAAAGAGTTGGCCGCCAAAACGCGGAACGAGGTCGAGGAACACTGGGTCGGGCAGTACCGGGCGATGAGCCCTTCGATGTCCGAGAGCAATCCGCGCGAGACCAAACGCTCGCGGTCGTCGAGCCGGGAGTCCGAGTCGATGTCGGGTTCCAAGCGAAGTTCCTTATCGCGCCGCAGCCCCTCGTATCCCTGAGCGTCCGCCGGAAAGACTCGGCCCCGCTTCGATCGCGCTCGCTGCATTCATCCGCGCCCCGATTCGGGCGTCCGGCCCGACCAGCCGCTCGCCCCAGCCGTCCCTCGGTCCGCAGGACGGAAGACCCTCGCCCCCGGTTTTCTCGGGTTGCGCTCGCGGCGGGCCGTGCGTCTTTAATAATAAACGCCCGGGGGGAATAGCGGCCGTTGACACGCAAGCCCGATGACGTTCTGGCATTGCTCGAAGCGCATGGCGAACGGTTATACGCGCTGCTGCTGCGGTTGAGCCTGCGCGGCGACGTGGCGGACGATCTGCTGCAAGATTTGTTTTGCAAGCTGATCCAAAACCCACGCTTCGCCCGCGCCGACGATCCTCTTGCCTATGCCAGCCGGATGGCCATCAACCTGGCTTTCGACTATCGCCGTCGCCAACGTCGGCAGCCTGCCTTGCTCGACGGCGATGGCCCGGCGGCCGCGGCGGCGTCTCCGCTGGCCGGTCTGGTGCGCCGCGAGGAGTTGGACCAAGTGCTCGAAGCCATCGGCCGCTTGCCGGGCGCCGGGCGAGACGTGCTCGTGCTGCGTTATCTGGAACATCAGGAATTCGAAGCGATCGGGCGAGCCGTGGGCAAGACGGCTCATCAAGCCCGGGCGATCTGCCACAAGGCGATCACCCGCCTGCGCCGGCTGCTTGGCGAAGAGGCACCCGACGATTCCGCAACCAAACGGCAAAACCGATGAACCACCCCGACCCATCCCGCCGTCTGCTCGACGATCTCGAAGCGCTGGCCAATTTGCCGATCGATGCCGAGGCGGCCGGCCGTGCGGTCGAGCGTGCTCGGGCGGCGGCCGAGGCGACCGCCCGCGCGCCGCGTAGCCGGCGAATCGTTTCTCTGCCCCGCTTGGGTGCGGCGGCGGCACTGGCGGCACTTGTGTTGCTGGCGGTGTGGTTCGCACCTTGGCACCGCGGCGAAGGGGTCGCCTTTGCCCAGGTGATCGCCCAGCTCGACAAGGCCAAGACCGTGCAATACATGCAGACTCGCAAGGACACCGATAAGAACAACCGCGTGGGCCCGATCGAAACGCGCAAGGTGATGATCTTGGACCGCTACCGCAAGCGGGAAGAAATCAAGACCACCGCCGGCGACAAACTTCCCAAGGGGCAGGTCTGGACGACGGCCGACAGCGACTACGTGATGATTCAGAATGCCGAAACAGGCAAAATG
>DATJTR010000582.1:0-5563 GCA_035503215.1 Pirellulales bacterium | reverse complement strand
CGTAAAGATCTTGCTGACCGTCGGATTGTTGTTGAGCGCGGAGATAACGTCGCTGGCCGTCGTCTGGCCGGCGGCGATCTGAAAGACCAGGGTCGGATTGCTCGGATCGCTGTCGTCGTAAGCCACTGTTTCCTGTCCGGCCGTGATCGACGAGTTATTGACGAACTCGACCGACACGTTGTCGTAATCCGGGCCGCCATCGACCGCGGTGAATTTGATTTGAGCGTTCGACGAAAGCGTGCCGGGCGTGGTCGCGGTTGCCTGCGGACCGGTCAAATAGGCGACGTCGGAGTTCGTGACGATGCCCGAGCCATTGCCTCCGTCGCCCGTCGTGGCGGTGAACAGCGAGCTGACGGTGGAGTTGTTTTTCAGCGCGTTGACGATATCGTTGGCGGTCGTCTGTCCGGCGGCGATCTGGAAGATCAGCTGGTTGGTCGTCGAGTTGTAGGCGACGGTTTCGTTTCCCGCCGTGATCGACGCGTTGTTCTCAAACTCGACCGTCGTGCCGGCGTACTGCGAACCGGCGGTCGTGGCCGTGAAGGCGAGAGCCGCGTTGGCTCCGTTGGCGGCCACGGTCGTGCCGCTGGGTTGCGTGCCGGGGGTTGCCAGGTTCGAGAAATTCACCGTCGTGCTGGTGCCATCCGCGAAATTGATCTGCAGGTCGGACAGCGAATTGTTGAATCGGACGCCCGTGCCATTGTTCAGCACCGACAGCGGCAGCGATCCGAAAAGCGACACGATCGAAGAGCCGGTCGCTTCGTTCGACGACGTGTTGATGTTGGACAGGCCCAGCGAGGCGGCCGTTTTGCCGCCGTTGACCTCGCTAACCTCCAAATTACTGGTCGTGTCGCCAGTGTTGTCGATCAATTTGATCGAATTGCCGTCGGCCACGGCCGTGACGTCAATCGCGGTGTCGCTGTTGATCGCGTTCAGAACGTCGTCAATCGTCGTGGCACTGCTGAGATTGATCACCGACGATGCACCGCTGCGGTCGGTAACGCGGATTTCGCCGGGCGTGAAGCCAGCCCCACCATTGGTCAGGTCGAGGTTGATCGGATTGTCGACCGACGTGCCGTATCCGAGAGTGATCGAGCCGCCGCCAAGTGCTGTGCTGTCGCTTGACAACCCGTTGCTCAGGAGCTGTTCGGCCTGAGCGATTTGAACCGGAGTGAACGAGTACGTGCCCGGCGTGACCGTGCTGCCACTGATCGCCGCCGCCGAGAGCAGGCTGGAATTGCTGCTGGTCAGGCTTTGAGCGTTGTAAAGGCTGCTCGAATCGAAGCCGTTGGTGACGTTCTCCAGAGCCAGCAAGTCGGCGCTGAGAGTCGTATATGCCGTCTGCTTAGCCTGAAGACTAGTGTCTTGGGACTCAAGTTGATCCATCGGGCCGGCGTCGAGGCTGACCAGCTTGTCCACGGTTTCCTGGATTGGAAAGCCGGTGATCAGACCGATTGCCGAGGAAATTGTGGCCATGGATCTCTACTCGGTACGCTACGGCTTCGTGCGCGGAAGAGTCGGTTTCGCGGTGCTTGGCGTGGCCAGTCCGACGAGCCGAGATTCATTTGCTGCCCGCAGGTGGGGGGGGTGCGCATGGCGCGATCCCGAGATCTTTACTCCCCCATCGTCTCGTTGTCGGAGTTTGCCGTGACCCAATTGAGGAATTCCCCCTCGATCCTCGTCATGAGTCCACGCCAGTCGCCGTCATCGGCCTGCCGCAGGGCGCGGACGCTGGCGTACCAAAGAGTCTCCTCGCTCTCGAGAGGCCAATCCCAGCCTTGGAAGCGGGGTAGCAATGCCCAAGTGGGCACGCCCAACGCTCCCGCCAGGTGTGCGCTCGCATTTCCCACCGTTACAACCAGATCAAGCGCTCCAATCAGTGCAGCCGCTTCATCCAGGTTGTCACGCGGATTGATCTCGGCAAACGCATGCAGCGTCACGCCTGCCAGGCGGCAGGCCGCAACCTCTTCACGGGTGTCGCCAGAAGCAAGCACGACGAATTGCGCATTGTTGCTTCGTAGCAGCGGGCGCCAAAGCTCCAGCGGAATCGACCGCCGCAGCCGATCGTGCGCGTTGGCGCCAGCCCGCCAGTCGATGCCGATCTTTGCCCCCCGGCCAAGCGCTGCGAGGCGTTGACGCCAGTATTCGACTCGTGTCGGATTAGCGTGCAAGAACGATTTTCGTTGCGGGAAGCTGCCGGGCGACAGCCGCAAATATCGGGGCAGATCGCCAATCGGTGCCTGAACATCGATCGCCGGCGAGGCCGGAACACTCCACACGTGCTCGCGGCCGCGTCCCACTCCGTGCACGATCGCGGTCGGAAACGAGCGGGCGAAGAGCGGTGCGAGCCTCGGTTCACAGATCACGACAACCTGCGCCGCGCTATCTACGACGTCCGGCAGGCAACTGGCAAATCTGATTTCGTCGCCAATTCCTTGCTCGCCGTGTACCAGGATCGTGCGGCCAGAGAGTGGCGTGCCGTCCCAGAGCGGTTGACGGAAAAAATCACGAGGCGGAGAACCCGGACACTTCCACCGCCAACCGTATTCGTTCCAACCCTCGGCCAAACGACCTTGCTGCAACCAGATTAGCGACCGATTGAAGTGCGGTGCCGGGGCTTCCGGGTCAACCTTCAACGCGGCTGCGTACGCGTTCAGGCTTTCGGCCAGACAGCCTTGGTCGGCCAACACGAGTCCCAGTTCATTCAGGAGCGTCGGATTCTCGGGATTGATTTTCAGAGCCCGGCGGTAAAGCTGTTCGGCCTCGTGAAACCGCCCCTCTCCCTGGAGCAGCCCCGCCTGAAGATAAAGCCATTCGAGCTGATTCGGCTGAATCGCAAGCGCTCGATCGAGCGCGGCAATCCCCGCTTGCGCCTTCCTTTCGTGGGCCAACCATTCGCCGCGCCGCGCGTGAGCCAACGCATAGTTGGGATTGGCCGTCAGCGCCTGGTCGCACGCGGCCAGGGCCGCGGCATAGTCGCCATCGTCGGCCAAAATGCCCGCCATGGCGAGATGGGCCTCGGCAAAGTTCGGATTCAGCCGAAGAGCTTCTTCTAAATGCGTCCGTGCTTCATCGGGACGAAAGCGGCGAACCAACGTTTTAGCCAGGCCGAGCCGTGCGTCGTGCGAATCCGGCGCGGCTTTCACCGTCTCTTCGTACAGCGTCAGGGCTTCATCCAGTTTGTCGGCGTCACGGAGGCTGGCCGCCAGGCAGTTCCGGGTTTCGATCGCAGTGTCCCCTGCGGCAATTGCTCGACGCAATGAATTGATGGCCAACTGCACTCGACCGGTTTGCTTTGCCAGCATTCCCAGCAACCGCTGCGCCTCGACGCTTCGTGGCAAATGATAGAGTACCTCGCGATAAATCTGCTCCGCCTGCGCCAATTCGCCTGCGCGATGATGCTCTGTGGCCTTGGCCATGGCCGCGGGCAAGGCCCGCTCGGTAAATTGCTGGGAGTCGTGCGAGACTGGCAGTAGCGCCTGCCCGTCGGTGGTGGGCGTTGGCGGCGCAGGGCGTGTTGGTGCCTTGTAAGTGGTGCGCGCCGCAGAGTCGAGCGGTAGGTTCAAATCTCCGCTTCGCAATACGGTGGTCAGATCGGTCTTTACGCGCTGCAGGACGTCCGGCGTCGTCTCGCCCGAGTTCGGTCGATACAGGCGAACGCTCGGATACCAGGGGGTTGTCGAGCCGTCGATCTGCCAGCGCCAGCCGGGCACCGGCGGCAATAAGGCCCAAGTGGTGACACCCAGCGCGCCGGCCAGATGCACCGTGGCATTGCCGACCGACAACACCAGGTCCAAAGCCGCAACTTTCGCGGCGAATTCGTCCATGTCGACCAGCGGATCCCCTTCCGAAAAGTCGTGAATCTCGATTCCCAGTTCTTGCCGGGCGGTGGAAAGGTCGTCGCCGGTTTCGCCGTATTGCAAATTGATCCAAGACGTGCCGGGCAGCGCGAGCAGCGAGTGCCAATCGGCGAGCGAAGTGCTCCGCCGCCGGCGTTCACTGGGCCGGCCACCCGCACGCCAAGAAATGCCGATCTTCAGTCCGCTGCCGAGCGTTGCCAGCCGGTTGCGCCAGCGGTCAACGGCCGCCGCATCGGCAACCAGATAGCGCCGGCGGATCGGAAAGTCGGCCACGGATTGCCGTAGGTAGAGCGGTAAACTGCCCGCCGGAATCTGCCAGTCGTATTTCTCGGACACCACGACCGGTGCCCAATCGCTCCGCCTGGCATAGTCGTATACCGTGGCCTGCGGAAACGACCGCTGGATGAGCTGCTTGAGCCGTGGCTCGCATACGAAGATGCAATGAGCAGCTTGGGCCACGACGTCGCCGTAGCAAGCGGCGAACATCACTTCGTCGCCGATTCCCTGCTCGGCATGTACCAGAAGTCTCTTCCCGACCAGCGACGACCCGTCCCAGCGCGGACCCGCCTGGCGGTCGAAGAACACCTCGCGGGCTTTTTCGCGCCATTCGTACTCCGGCCAGCCGCGGGCGAAATCGCCCAACAGCAAATAGCAGTGGGCCAAATTCCAATGCGCCTCGGCATAGTCGGGATCGATACGCACGGCCTCTCGATAGGCGGCGATCGCCTCGCGCAAACGTCCCGTCGCCCGATGGATGTTTCCCAAATTGTAATGGCCACGAGCGCAATCGCGGCGCAGCTCGATCGCGCGCAGCGCCCAAGGTAAGGCTTCCTCGTATCGCTCCAGTTTTTCCAAGATCGCGCCCAGATTCAGCGCGGCCTCCTGCAGCCTCGGATCGAGCGTGACCGCGCGGCGGAACGCTTCGATTGCCTCGTCCAGCCGTCCGTCTTGATAGAGCGTCGTGCCGCGGTCGAACCAGGGCACTGGGCGGTCGGGTGCCGCCCGCAACGAGCGATCGAGCAGGTCCAGGGATTTGCCCGTTTCGCCGCGTTGGCGGGCGATGACTCCCAGCATTTGCAGCGCCCCGGCATGTTCCGGCTGTCGGGCCAGAACTTGCTCGCAAATCTCAGCCGCCTCGTCCGTTTCTCCTTGGCCGAAGCGTTTGACCGCCATCGAAAAATCAGGAATCACGGTTGCCATGCGCTTCATCCTTGGGGCGCTGTTAATGAATTACCGCGTCGGCCACCGGCCCGGTGTACTGGACCGGATGCGGTGCCGCGGACGTGAGGTTGTCCATGGCGTGCCAGGCCGGCAAATAACGCGGATCGACGGCGACCGCCCGCTGCAACTCGGCGATCGCCTCGTCGCGGCGGCCAACGCTCGTGAGAAGCCTGGCCAGCTCGACATAAAAATCAGGACGTTGTTCTAGCGCTATTCCTCGGCGGAGTGAATCGATGGCCAACTGTACGCGATCGGTCCGCAGTGCGATGCGTGACAGCATGTACAGCGCGCGAATCTGCCGTGGATTGATCGACAGGACTGCTCGGCAGACCGTCTCGGCCTCGTCCAGATGCCCCTCATCGATATGAGATTGGGCTTGCCGCAGGGCTGCCTGCACGTCTCCTGCCACCTGCGCAAAAATTGGTCCCGGCGCCGGGGCGAGGGGCGCTATTGGTTCCGTGGTTTGAGGAGGCACGGCAGACGAC
>DATJTR010000581.1:0-5870 GCA_035503215.1 Pirellulales bacterium | reverse complement strand
GATGAAGTCCGATCTGCCCAAGGTGCTCATCCCGGTGCATGGCCGACCGATGATCGCCTACGTCCTCGACACGCTCGACCGCGCCGGCATCGATCGGGTGGTCGTCGTGGTCGGCTACCGTGCGTCCGACGTGCAGGCGGCGCTGGCCGACCGACGGCGGATCGAATTCGTCATGCAAAGCGAACAGCTTGGAACCGGGCACGCCGTGATGATGTGCCGCGAGCAATTGGCCCAGCACGAGGGGCCGGTGCTGGTCGTGGCGGGGGATTCACCCCTGATGCAGGCCGATTCGCTGCGCACGCTGCTCGACGATTTCGCACGCCGGCCGGCCGCCTGCCTGCTGGGCACCGGCTACAAGGACGACCCCACCGGACTAGGGCGCATCGTGCGCGACGGCCAAGGCCTGTTCGAGCGAATCGTCGAGGAGAAAGACGCGACGGGCGAGCAAAAGAGAATCCGTGAAGTCAACTTGAGCTGCTACGTGTTCGGGTGCTCCGATTTGGTTTGGGCCCTCGACCGTATCCGTTCCAACAACGTTCAACGCGAATACTATCTTACCGATTGTCCGGGCGTACTCCGGCAGGCGGGGAAAGAGGTGCGGGCGCTCGACGTCCTCAAGCCGTGCGAGGCCCTGAGCATCAATACGATGGAAGAGTTGCAGGCGGTGGAGCTGGCCATGGAAACGCTCGGCAATTGAACCAGCCGGCGCGCTGTCGATTCGATCGCGCAATCGGTCCAGATTCACGGCGACTCAGTTTGTCAGGTACGATGAGCACATGAACGATTTGAAGATTTTTGGCGGCCGTGCGAATCCCAACCTCACGCGGCAAATCTGCGCCTATTTAGGTTTGCCGGTCGGCGTGATCACGATCGACAACTTTCCCGACAGCGAGATCTATTGCAAGGTCGAAGAGGACATTCGCGGCCGGGACATCTTCCTGGTGCAGCCCACCTGCCCGCCCGTCAATGACAACCTGCTGGAACTTTTGGTCATCATCGACAGTTTCAAGCGGGCCAGCGCCGAGCGAATCACCGCCGTCATCCCCTATTACGGCTACGCACGCCAAGATCGCAAAGACGAAGGCCGCGTGCCGATCACGGCCAAGTTGGTGGCCAACCTGATCACGCGGGCCGGCGGAGACCGGGTGTTGGCGCTCGACCTGCATGCCGCCCAGATTCAAGGTTTCTTCGACGTGCCGGTCGATCACCTCTACGCGGCCCCGGTGCTGATCGATCATTTCGAGAATCAAGGCATCGATCCCAAGGATCTGGTCGTCGTCAGCCCCGACGAAGGGAGCACGAAGCGCGCCTTGCGCTACGCCGAAAAGCTGGGGGGCGAGCTGGCCATCGTCGATAAGCGTCGCGCCAGCGCCGAAATCACCCGGCAGGAAAACATCATCGGTGCGCCGGTCAAGGGAAAGATTGCGATCATGTTCGACGACATGATCAGCACCGCTGGGTCGGTTTGCGGCGCTGCCAAGGTCTTGCACGAACGGGGAGCAAGAGAGATCTTCGTGGGCGCCACGCACGGCGTCCTCTGCGGCCCGGCCATCGAGCGGCTGAAGGCCTCGCCGATCCGCGAGGTGATCATCAGCGACTCGATTCCGCTCCGGCCCGAGCAGGCGCTGCCCAAGATTCGCGTCCTGAGCGTGGCTCCCCTGTTGGGCGAGGCGATCAAGCGCATCCATCGCAACGAGTCGGTCAGCCGCCTGTTCGTCTGATCGCCGGCTTGGGCCGGGCTCGTCGGCTCCCCCCGGCACATCGATTTTTCCTCGTTTAGGCCCGTTTTCAGGGCGGTTTCTGGGGTTGAAATCGTGCGGCTTTCGGAGACAATGAACGGCTTGCCAAATCGCTGGGGAAAGTCGCTGGGGGTCGCTGGAAGACCCCGCATCGGGAGCTGAAAGGGATCGCATGGCGGACACGTTGATCGTTGAAAAGCGGCAGCATCACGGCAAGCGCAACGCGCGCCGGTTGCGGGCCTCGGGTTCCATTCCCGCGATCCTCTACGGCCACGGCGAGGAGAACATCCCCTTGACCGTCTCGGCCGAAGCGCTGACTGCCGCGGTTCGCCACGGTAGTCGCGTGGTCGAACTCAAGGGAGTGGTGCAGGAAAAAGCTTTCATTCGCGAAATGCAGTGGGACGTTTACGGCCTCGAGGTCTTGCACGTCGACTTGTCGCGTGTTTCGGAGCACGAAAGGCTGCACCTGCGCGTCTCCTTGGAACTGCGCGGCCAGGCGATTGGATTGAAGTCGGGCGGAGTGGTCGAGCACCTGATCCACGATTTGGAAATCGAGTGCCCGGCCCTGTCGATTCCCGAAAAGATCGAAGTGCCCGTCAGCGACTTGGAGCTGGACGGGGCGATTCACGCGGGCCAGTTGAAGCTGCCGCCGGGCGTCGTGTTGCTGGCCGATCCCGATCAGGTCGTCGTACAGTGCGTCTTGCCTCAGGAGGAAGAAGCGCCGGCCTTGGAAGGCGCCGGAGCGGCCGAGCCCGAAGTGATTGGCCGCAAGGCCGAGGAAGAGGGGGCCGAAGAATAGTCCGGTCCCGCCGGGGACCTGTGCCGGCTTGTCCGAGGCCGGCTTGTCGGAGGAGAGTGAAACAGCATGAAACTCGTCGTCGGGTTGGGCAACCCGGGACGCAAATATGTCGGCACCAGGCACAATGTCGGTTTCGTGGTGCTCGGCGAACTGGCCCGCCGCTTTGGCGCCTCGAAGGCGAAATCGGCCGTCGACGCCGAGTGGTCTGAAACGCTGATCGGCTCGGAAAAAACGCTGCTCGTCTGGCCGCAAACGTTCATGAACCTGAGTGGTTCTGCCGTGCTGCGGCTGCGAGATTTTTATAAACTTTCGAACGAGGAGTTGCTGGTCGTCTGCGATGACTTCCATCTGCCGCTGGGCAAACTGCGAATGCGCGGCGCCGGTTCGGCGGGCGGGCAAAAAGGGCTGGCAGACATCCTGCGACGATTGGGTACGGAGGGAATTGCTCGGCTGCGGATCGGTATCGGCACGCCCCCGCCGGGGTTCGAGACGGCCGATTTCGTGTTGAGCAAGTTTCGCCGGGAGGAATCGGCCGAGATCGATTTGGCGGTGCAGCGGGCGGCCGACGCCGCCAGCGACTGGATCACGCTCGGGCTGGCTTCGGCGATGAACAAATACAACGGCGAATAAATACAACGGCGAATAAAGTCAACGACAACCATACTTAGGTTTCGGGCGCGGGGGGCCATGCCCTCCCTCGAACCGCCCGATTTACCCCTGCTAGGGAGCTCACTGGTGACGACCAACGTTTACGAGGGAATGTTCATTCTCGATTCCAACCGCTACGCGCGCGACCCTGCCGGCGTATCGGGGCAACTGGTCGACCTCATCCAGAAGATGGGGGGCGAAATGCTCGTCAGCCGGTTGTGGGAAGATCGCCGCTTGGAATACCCCATCAAGGGGCACCGCCGCGGTACCTACTGGTTGACCTACTTCAAGCTCGACAGCAAGCAGTTGGTCAACCTGAACCGGCAATGCCAGTTGAACGACACGATCGTCCGCATGCTGTTTTTGAAAATCCACCCCCGGCTGGTCGATGCCGTGGTCGAACACGCCAAGCAAGGTCCCACCGCCGTCCGCCGCCCCGAACGGGGCGAACGCTCTGATTTTCGCGATGGCCGGCCGGGCCGCGGCGATCGGGCGCCCGTGAGCGTTCCCGACGATCTGGAAGAGGAAATATAACAGCCGGCGAGACGTCCCTGCGGGGTTTGCACTTGCCTGAAGACTGCGGTAAGCTGGGCGGAGTTGAGAACATTTGTTCAGTGGTTCGGGTGGCGCGAAATGCCGCCACGGTCGACCTGTTCGGCGGGTCGTTTTCCGGCTGCTGACCGCTCGCATTGCAGTGATAACGGGAGGCCGCCATGGCCAGTTTCAATCGTGTCATTCTTGTCGGCAACGTCACTCGAGACCCTGAGCTGCGCTACATCGCATCGGGATCGGCGGTGACGGAAATCGGCTTGGCGGTCAACGACCGTCGCAAGGGTCCGAACGGCGATTGGATCGAAGAAACCACGTTCGTCGACGTGACCCTTTGGGCCCGGCAGGCGGAAATCGCCAGCGAATACCTGACCAAGGGTTCGCCGGTGCTGATCGAAGGGCGTCTGAAGCTCGACTCCTGGGAAAAGGACGGTAAAAAAAACTCCAAGCTTCGCGTCGTCGGCGAGCGGATGCAACTGCTCGGCGGGCGGGGCGGTGGCGGGCCTCCAGGCGGTCGCCGGGGTGGCGGCGGCGGTCATGCGGCCGACGACATGGGCCAACCGAGCGTTGCCGAATCGGGCCCCCCCGACGATGATATTCCGTTCTAAGCGTCGGCAGCCACGACAAACCTTCGAACAAGAACAATTCACGAGTCCACTACCCGGTCGAGGAAAGCGAGAAGCAGACGATGGCCAATGTCAGCACGAAATCAGCCGGAAAGCGCCACAAGCGGCTGCCGCGCGGCAAGCATCACGGCGTGGAATTGTTGTTGATCCAGTCGGTCGACCACGTCGGCAAGCAAGGGGATGTGGTCGAAGTGAAACGCGGTTACGCGATGAACTTCCTCATCCCGCAAGGCTTGGCCACCATCGCCACCGATCACCACAAGCGCATGGTCGAGAAGCACAAGGCCAAGCTGCTCGAGATTCAAAAGGCCCGCATGGCCGGCCTGCGCCAATTGGCCGATTTGATTGCCGAACAGAGCGTGACCATCGAAGCCAACGCCAACGACGAAGGGCATCTCTACGGTTCGGTCGGCGCGCCCGAGATCGTCGCCGCTCTGAAGCGGAACGAGATCAGCGTCACCACCGATCAGGTGCGGCTCAAGGGACCCCTCAAGGAACTCGGGCTGTACACCGTGCTGATCCACCTCGGCCAGGAAGTCGAGGGCGAACTCAAGGTTTGGGTCGTTCCGACCGTCACCGACGACGCTCCGGCCAAGCCGGAAAAGAAGGATTGAGATGGCCACGGTCAAGCGCTTCGACTCCAGCCAAGCGCCGGCCAAGGTCACGTCCGAAATCCTCGATCGCCAGCCCCCGCGAAACGTGGAGGCCGAGCGCGCCGTCCTTTGCAGCATGCTGTTGCTCGCCGACGCGGTGGACGACGTGGCCCTGGTGCTGCGTCCTGACGATTTCTACGACGAGGCGCATCGCCGGCTCTATTCCCACATCCGCTCGATGCACGACGACGGCCGCAAGGTCGACCTGGTGCTGCTCGTCGACCGCTTGAAGAACGCCGGCGACCTGGAATTCGTCGGCGGCATGGCCTATCTGGCCGAAGTGATGCAAGCGGCCGCCCACGCCGGCCACGCCGTCTACTACGCTGAAATCGTGCGCGACAAGGCGACGCTGCGCTCGCTGATCCATTCCAGCACGGAAATCCTGCGCGACTCGTACGACGAGTCGCTCGAGCCGCGGGAAATGCTCTCCCGCGCCGAGCAAAAGATCTTTTCCATTCTCGATAACCGCGGCGCCGGCGAGTTGGAAGACATCGGCAGCATCCTGCAAGATGCGCTGATGCGGATCGATGCCCGGATGAAAAATGAGCATTCCATCGGTGGCATCGAAACCGGCTTCGCCGATTTCGATCGGATGACCGGCGGGTTGCACGCCTCGGAGCTGATCATTCTGGCCGCCCGCCCGAGCATGGGCAAAACGGCCCTGGCCCTGAACATCGCCGAGTACGCGGCGATGAAAGCCAATCAGCCAACCCTCTTCGTGAGCCTCGAAATGTCGTCGGTCGAGCTGGCCGACCGCATGCTGTGCTCGATCGCCGAAGTCAACGGCCAGCGGCTGCGTAACGGCACGATCTCGAACGAAGATCGCCGCCGACTGGTCGAGAAGGCGGCCGAGCTG
>DATJTR010000580.1:0-11024 GCA_035503215.1 Pirellulales bacterium | reverse complement strand
GCTCGACCTGATCCAAGTCGACGTCGGAGATTCCAATGGCCTTGCACCGGCCTTCACGTACCAGGTTCTCCAGGGCCGTCCACGTGTCGGACAGCGTCACCCCTGGGTCATAAATCACATTACCACTGGAGTCTCGCGGATCCTGGTCTTCGCCGGGCTGAAACGCGAACGGAGTGTGGATAAGGTACAGATCGACATAGTCGAGGCCGAGCCGCTTCAGGCTGGCCTCGAAGGCGGGTTTGACGCGCTCGGGACGATGGTTGGTATTCCAGAGCTTGGTGATGACAAACACGTCCTCGCGTTTGACCTTGCCCGCGTTGAACACCTCCCGCATCGCTTCGCCGACTTCGCGTTCGGTGCGGTAGCGTTCGGCTGTGTCGAGCAAACGAAACCCGGCCTCCAGCGCCGCCTTCGTCGCATTTCGGGTAGCCACGGGATCGGGAATCAGCGTGCCGAAGCCCAGCGCGGGCATGGAACCCGAGCCATTGTTGAGGGGCAATCTCGTGTTCCGCAGATCGTCGGGGCTTACCATCGTTTCGCTCCTTGCTGAAGTTGCAGGCTGCGCCTTTTGCGGGGCTAGCCCGTTTGGTCACTCGACCATTCCATAACACAGAGGTTTGGCCACGACTGGTAAATCTTGTTGCTCGTCTGGGCCCTCGGGCGTTTTGCCGCGGCGGTCTCTCGGCCAATGTTCGTCACCGCGATCGCGCCCTCCTCCGCAAGGTGTGCAGGGAGCCAGCGCGGTCGGCGTTAGCCGCAATTCTACCGCGCGCGAGGCGGAGTACCAGCGTGGGGCTTGGCGCTGCGCACTTCCAGACGACGCCCGACTATGCCGAAGCCGGTTCGCCCAGGAGCTCGGCGATCTCGAAGGAATTGCCATCCGGGTCGGCGACCACCAGGTCGCGTAGACCCCAGGGCTGGACCGTGGGCTGCTGCCGGATGGGGACACCGGCCCGCCGGAGGGCGTCATGAATGCCGTCCAGGTCGTCGACCATGAGGTGCACGTGCGACGTTCCAGCTCTGTCTGTCTGGACGCTTAGATGCAATTGAGCATCGCCCTAGTGGATGACGACGAAGCAAATCGGGTCACCGTTCGTGAAGGTGACGGCGAAACCGAGCACGTCGCGATAGAACGGCAAGGCATGGTCGATGTCGGTGACGAATGGTGGGTGCGACGCGACCGAATCGTGCCATGAGAACCTCCTAACGGTCCCGACGTTGCAAATGGGCCAAAGGGAGAACGTGCGTTCATCGTCGATTGAGAGCAATGTACCATCCCACGCGAATTTCGCTGCTCAGGGATGCGGATCCTCGACGGGGGCGTCAAAGATCCTCGGGCGTGGCGGAATCACCCCCTTGGCCTCGGAGGCGGTGAGCAACTGGTTGTGCAGATCGCCATAGAACACGCGATAGCCGGCCGGTTCTTCATTCCACCACCAGAGGAGCGGCTTGTCTTTGTCCTGCGGAGTGACCTTCGAGCCCTGATAAGCGGCAGTGCCATTGCGCAGAATCTTGGCGATCCATTCCAAGCCCGGCCTGGCTTCTTGAATCTCCAAGAACTTTTTGTCGCTCGCCCATTCCGGCCGCGCCGGCCCGGAGAACCCTGCCATCTTGAGCATTTCCGCACGGATTGCCTCCGGGTCGAACTTGGCATTCACCTGGTAGGTGTCGAGCGGGGGATACCGCCCGCCGCTTAGCTGCGCGTACGTTTGCAGCGCCATGGCAATCTCGGCCAGCGACTCTTTGTCGTTGGGCGCAGTGATCTCGGTGTAACCTGGGGGGGGCGAGGCATCGAACAATTTCGGATCCAGCTCGATATTCCAACGGAAATCGATCATCCGCTCCACCGATTTGGTCGTCTCGTCTTGCGCCTCCCAGCCGATCTCCACGGGCAAGTCGGTCGCGGGATCGAGCCAAATCTCGACTTGATCGTAGTCCGAGTTCTCATAGGCCATCAGGTAGCCGTGCACCGGATTGCCCTGGATTTTCTTGCTCCCCAGGTCGCGCAGGACTTTGCCCGGTTGCTCGCGGATCGTGCGCAGCGGCAACATGGGATAGACGAGCGATCCCGAGCCCGTCTGCTCCGCCGCCATCTTGGCGAGGCGGCAGAAGGTTTTGGCCGATCGATCGACGAAAATGCCTGGTCCATCGGTGCGGGAGATAACAATAATGTCCGCCGTGACTTGGCCAGGGTGATAGCCGGCAGGTAAAACTCCGCCCAGGACGATCTTCAATTCCTCGCGCAGCTCGCCTGGCGCGCGCCAATAAACAAACTGAGTCAGATCGACCAGCCCCGGCTCCGTCTGACCTTTGCGCTGGATCGTGACATGCTCGACGCATTGGTAGCCGTAGGATTTCACCTCTTTCAGTTCGCTCGCCATGCGCTCCATGGCCGAAAGCCGGCCGAGCGAGCTCAGGCCTGGCAAAAGCAGGATCCATGCCACGACGGCCGATAGCCCGACGGCGCCCACGGCAATGCGCTGCCCGATGGTCATCGCGGCTAATCTGACGCTGAGGCGATCCCACACACCCTGCGAGGCATTGCCGGCTGCGCCCACCTCCAACCGCTTGGCACGCTCCAGCACGCGCGCCACGGCGTCAGCGGGAGGCGATTCTGCCAGAACCGCTTGCACGGCCTTCAAGAGCGGGGGTTCGAGATCGCGCAGATGCTGAGAGTCTGGATAATCGTTCATCTCGATTCCCCTCGGTTGAAAAGGGTGAGCTGGGACATGAGATGCTGGCGCGCCTTGTACAAGGCGGTCGAGACCGCCTCGGGCGAAATCCCGAGCGTCGCGGCAACCTCGTCTCGCGACTGTTGGCCGAAATAAGTCAGCGAAAAGATCGCCGCTTGTTGGTCGGGCAGACGACCGACCGCCCCGCGCAGCCACTCGGCCAGTTCGTTGGCAACGCTGATGTCGAAGGGACCGATGGTCGTAGGGCGATCGGCATCCGAGAGTTCTTCGAGAGGCCGAATTCGCCGGCGGCGATCGATCGCCCGCAACGTCGCCAAGCGAACCAGGAGCCCTGCCCAGCTTTGCACCGGTTCCGCGCGGTACAAGCGGTAGGCCTCGGCAAAGACATCCTGGGCCACGTCTTCGGCGTCGTGCACGGAACCGAGTATGCGCGTGGCAATCCGCAGGACGCGGGCACCATGTTCATCGACCATCCGGCCCCAATCCGGTTCGTCGTCGTTCTGCACGGGCTATTCCTCGAGAGCCGCGAGTGCCAGGCGTCCTATGGATATAGTCGCAAGCGGTTCTTGCGCATGACCGTGAAACTCAGATCTCCTGCCCCGGCTCGCGCGGCCATCATTTCGTCTTTCGAATTCCCCGGTAAATCACGGTTCCCGGGCGCCCATCGAGGTTGGTTTGCGGCCGCCAACTTAGCCGAGCCTGCTGGGTCATGCCAGCAGGGGCGGTCGCGATGGGAATGTCGAGGCTCGTGCGGCTCGGCGAAACTTTGCCGGCCGTGCCGCCGGTTCTGATTGTAGTGCTCGGAAGAAGCCATCACAGGTCGAATAACGTTGCCAGGCCGGATCGTCGATACGCTCGAAGCAGTACGAAGGATCGTCTGCGCAAAGACTCGCTCAACTCGCCGGCAAAGGATTGCCTCCAATGAAGACCATTGGTCATTGGGTTGGTGCTGTCGTTTTGTGGTATGTGGCTATCGGCGGTGCGGCGATCTGTATCGCGGCCGACGGCGGCAGCCCAGCATCGAACGACGACGCGCCCGAAATCAGTTCATCGTCCGATTCGGACACGCTTGGCGCGATCCGCGATGCGCAGGTCGAAGCGGCGAGCGCAAGCTCGGTAATCGAAGACGCCGGCGACTGCTGGGACAGCGACTTGCTGAGCAGATGTTGTCGCTGCAATCAATCCGCCTGGATTCTTTCGGGCGGTGCTCTGTTCTTGCACCGTTCGCGGCCCGATCCGACGACGATCCTGGCCCCCTCGTCGGGCCCCGGCGCGCTGATGACCGGCAGCAACTTTGGGTTCAACTGGAATTCCGGCCCGCTCTTGAGCATCGCGCGTCGCACGTCGTGCGGGCTGATTTTCGAGGGGCGATATTTCAACGACCGCGACGCGACTGCCAACTACGAACTGAACAACGTGACCACGTTTCGCGCTGCGGGCATTGGCGTCACGATTCTCGGCGGTGGCTCGATCTGGGGCACCTATCGCACGCAGTTGGACAGCACCGAATTCAACATGCTGGCCCCTTTGGGCGATCGAGTCTCGTTGATCGGTGGCTTCCGCGCGGTGCAACTGCACGACCAGTTAAACCTGACGATCGCCTCGCCCGGCATTATCACGAATTGGAATGAGAACAATCGCTTGTACGGCGCGCAGACGGGCATCAACCTGAACTTGTTCCAACCGGGCCGGGCCCTGCAATTCAACGGATCGCTCAAGGCCGGCCTGTTTAGCAACGGGGCCACCAATATTTTCACGTCGAGCCTCGTCAGCGGCGCCCGAAGCAGTGGGTCGGCCAATGCCTTCGTGGGCGAGCTGAACTTCACGGCCAGCTATCGGATCACCCAGAGGTGGTCCGTCACCGGCGGCTACATGGTGCTGTGGCTCGACGGCCTGGCGCTGGCCGACCGAGCCGCCGCCCATACCACGCAAGTCGCTGGCGGCTCGAGCAGTCCGGTCAATTTGCACGGCGACCTGTGGTACAACGGCGCGCTCGTCAGCCTGAACTACGTGTGGTGAGCCCGGCGTCACGTCGTGCAGATCATCCGTGCGGGATGCGAAGGGCCGAGATGACCAACCCTCGTTTGTGTCCGTGCACAACGGCGATCTCGGTCAGGTGCCCCTGCACTTCGAAGCCCAGGCTTTCGTTGATGTGGCGCGTGGCCTCGTTGTGGTCGAAGTGCATGCTCAAAAGGGTCGTCACCCCGAGCCGCGGACACTGGCGAATGACAAACTCCTTGAGCCGCCGGCCGATTCCTTGCTTGTGGTATGCGGTGGCCACGTAGACACTCACCTCGGCCGTGGCGTCGTAGGCTGGCCGGCCCGCGTAGAACGACGAGAGGTAGGCAGTAGCGACAACCCGGCCATCGGCCTCGGCCACCCAAATGGGCCGCCTGGCGGGGTCGAATTTACGGAACCAATCGACCCGGTCGGCGACGGAAATTGGCTTGGTGTCGGCGGTCGACCAGCCAGCAGGGATGGACTGGTTATAGATGTCCACGATCGCCCCGAGGTCGGCCTCGGTTGCTTCTCGGATACGGACTTCCATTACCTGACTCCCACGGCGCCGAACGTATGCCAATCAAACCCAGCCATCCTCGGGCGCCTCGGCACCAAACCAGTGTTCGGTGATCACTTTGTTTCGCGTGTAGAAAGCAACGGCGTCGCCACCCTGCGCATCGAGATCGCCGTACAGCGAATTCTTCCAGCCGCCGAACGGGAAGAATGCCATCGGCGCCGGCACGCCGACGTTGATGCCGAGCATGCCGACCTGGATGCGCTCGCGAAAGATGCGAGCCGCCGCGGCGGATTGCGTGAAGAGGGAGACCGTGTTGCCGTATCGGCTGCGGTTGGTCAACGTGATCGCCGCGTCCAGGTCCGAGGCGCGCATCACGCTCACGACCGGGCCAAAAATCTCTTCCCGCCCGACGAACATGTCCGGTGTCACATCGTCGAAGATTGTCGGCCCGAGGAAGCAGCCGCGCGGCCGGTGGGGGACCGTTTGGCCGCGGCCGTCGAGGCGCAGCCGGGCGCCTTCCGCTACGCCTTGCTCGATCGCAGCGCGAATCCGTTTTTCTTCCACGGGGTTTACCACCGGGCAGAGCGTCGCGGTGTCGTCCAGGCCGTCTCCCAGTTTGAGTTCGCTCGCCGAGCGGATGAAGCCATCGACGACGGCGTCTTGTCGCGCTCGATCGCCGACCGCCACCAGCACGCTTCCGGCAAGGCAGCGCTGGCCGGCGGAGCCGAAGCACGATCCAACGAGGGCCGGCAGGCTGCGCTCCAGGTCGGCATCGGGCAAGACGAGCAGATGGTTTTTGGCTCCGCCGTGTGCCTGCACGCGCTTGCCGTGAGTCGCCGCAATACGGTAGACCGACTGCGCCACGGCCGACGTGCCGACGAAGGAAACGGCCTGGACATGCGGGTTCGCGATGAGCCGTTCGCTGACTTCCTTGCCCCCTTGCACCACGCCGACGACACCCGGCGGCAAGCCGGCCTCGGCGAACAGCTCGATGAGTCGCGTGCCGGTGAGCGGCGCCTTCTGCGCGGGCTTGAGGACGAACGTGTTTCCGCAGGCGACGGCGACCGACATCATCCACAGCGGAATCAAGGCGGGGAAATTGAACGGCGGAATGCCAACCACCACGCCCACCGCTTCGCGGATGGCGTGGCAATCGACGTCCCGCGAAATGTCGGTCAGCGTCCGTCCCATCAACTGGGAGGGAATGCCGCAGGCAAATTCGACGATGTCGAGCCCGCGCCGCAGTGCAGCATGCGCCTCGCTGAGCAGCTTGCCGTTTTCGCGGACGACGCTGTGTGCCAGGTCGGCGTGGTTCTGTTCCAGCAGGCTGCGGAACTTGAACAGGACGTGTGCCCGATCGGGTGCGGGAGTGGCACGCCAGGCAGGGAAGGCACGGGCGGCGGCAGCGCAGGCCTCGTCGACCTGCTCCGGCGCGGCCTCGGGCACCGGCGCCACGAGCTCGGCCGAGTCCGCCGGATTATAGATATCGCGGTTCGTGGTTCCCCGGCCCAGGGCCCAAGTTCCGCCGATCAGGTTGAGCGCGGGAGCCGAACGTGCGGATGTGGCAGGCGACCGATCCGGGGCAGTAATGGTGCTCATGACGTCCTCCGCAAACTAGAGAGTTTGTTCAGAGACAGATGCTTTTGACCGTCGTTTCCTTTTGTGGCGGCGCTCGTGCTCGGCAACCGCCCAAACGCGCAACTCGCCGAAAAGCTGTGCCAAGTCGGCCGGACGATAGTGGGCGTTGAGCCCACTGGGGTTGGGAAGGACCCAAGCATGGCTGCCGCCGAACAGGGGATCTTGCAGGCCGACGCGGGCGTCTTTGATGCCAGAGACAACGCGGTAGGGGTGCATGCCGACAAAGGCGACGACCGTGGGGCGCCAACGCCGGACTTTGGCTGCGAGACGCCGGCCGCCGGCGCGAAGTTCGTCGTCGGTCAGTTCATCGGCGCGGGCGGTGGCACGCTCGACGACGTTGGTGATGCCTAGCTTGAGGTCGAGAAGCAGCGATTCCTCGAAGGGGGAGAAAAGGCGCGGGGTGAAGCCGGCGCCGTGCAGGGCTGGCCAGAAGCGATTGCCAGGGCGGCCGAAGTGGTGGCCAATGGCGGCGGTATACAGGCCGGGGTTGATGCCCGCGAAGAGGACGATGAGGTTCTTGGCGGCGACATCCGAGATCCGCTTGTTGCGCGCCGCGAGAATCTGGGCTTTGCTGGGTTTCCAGGGAGTGACCACTGTCCGGTGCATAGGGCAGCACTCGCGAAACGCCATTTCATGCCGTACGCCTGAGGCTGTCGGCTCGTCTTCGAGCATTTGAACTCACCACGACCCTGCGCGCCAATGGTTTATCGCGATCGCAGACAAATGTCCTCGAAATGCGCGCAGCGTTGAGCTCGGTACCCGGTCGCCGCTGGAATCCGGCACTTAGAGCCGCATTCTTCGTTTGAGATCGAGATAGGTCTTGATCGTCTGGGTGGCGATCTGGTCGGCGGGCGAATCGAGGACGGCGGCGCCGCTGGCGCGGAGAATTTCCAGCAGTTCGTCCCGCTGCTGGAGCAGCTCGTTGGCAACGCCGACCTGGTAAAACTCTTCGGCGCTCCGCGGCCGGAGCGACTCCAGCTTTTCGACCGTTTCGTCGGCAATCGTGACCACCAAGGGCAAGTGGCGGGGGATCAGCGAACGAACGTAGGTCGTCATCCGCCGGGCCGATTCGATCACCGTCACGTCGGTAAACAAGAGCATCAGGCTGCGACGCCGGTTTCTGGTCGCCGCCAACGTGATCGCTGTCTCGAAATCGGGTTCGACCAGGCTGGGGCCGAGTGAATACAGAGAGTTCATGATCGCGCCGACCTGAGTTCGATCGCGACGCGGATGCAGATAGGCCTGGACTTTGTCGGCGAACACCAGCAGCCCGACCGAATCGCCCTGATCGACGGCCGCATGGGCCGCCAACACCACGGCTTCCAGCGCGGTGTCGAACTTGGTGCGGTGGCCGCAATACGTGCTCATCATCCGGCTGGAATCGATCAGCAAAATGACTTGCTGATGGCGCTCCGTCTCATAATTGCGAGCGATCGGACGCCGGGCGCGGGCCGTCGCCTTCCAATCGATCCAGCGAAAGTCGTCCTCGGTCGTATAGTCGCGTAGCGATTCGAAAATCGTTCCCGTTCCGCGCCACCGCCAGCGATGGCTGCCGGTTTGCCGAACCAGGGCTTCGCGGGTGGCCAGTTCGGCCGCCGTCCAGTTTCCCAGGTGCGGATAGCAGCGAATCGCCTGAGTGGCTTTCAACCGCTGCAGTTTCCAGGCCAGGCCCAGCCGTCCCTGGATGCGAAAGAACAAATCGCCGAACTCCAAATCACCTCGCTGCCCCGGAACGAGATGATACCGCAGTCGAACGCGTGAATTGGGCGCGATGCGGGCGAACAAGGTCCGCGGGTCGGCCGAGCAACCCTCCGGTAGCTGGTCGCGCAGTTCCACGACGATGGTTTCCGCCGAGCGGTTCTCCGCGATCCACTCGACCGGATGGGACTGACCGAAATAGACTTGTGCGGGCGCACTGCGATCGAGTAATAATCGCCGGGTCGAAGTGGCGCCGAGCCCGTCGATCAGCCATGCCGCCAGGATCAAGAGCACGAGCGCCCAGGCGACTTCGATCACCACCGGCGCCCCGCCGGAAGCGGCAACGAGCAACAGCGGCACCAACCCGAGAAGAATCGTGCGGCGGGTGGGAATGATCATGGCAGAACCAGACTGGGGGCATTCACCGCGGGACTTCGATACTGCCGAGAATGTCGCGGACGATCTGGTCCGAAGTCCTGGCGCCCACCTGGGCCTCCGGCGTGAGCATGATGCGATGCCGCAGCACTCCGGGGGCAGAGAATTTGACGTCGTCGGGGTTAACGAAATCTCGCCCGTCCATGACGGCCAGCGCCTTGCTGAGCATCAACAGATGAATCGCACCCCGCGGACTGGAGCCGAGCTGAACGTGGGGATGCGCGCGCGTGGCCCGAATGATCTCGGCGATGTATTTCACCACGCCGGGTTCGACGCGGACCGTGCGGGCCAGCAGACGGCATTGATGCACGGCGTCGGGCGTCGTGACCGCGGTGAGCTCTTCCGCGGCGCGGCGATGCAGATCGACGCCGGCGTTATAACAGCCCAGAATCTCGATGTCTTCCTCCAGGCTGGGGTAGGTGAGCAGCAGCTTGGTCATGAAGCGGTCGACTTGCGCTTCGGGCAAGGGATAGGTTCCTTCGAGTTCCACCGGGTTCTGCGTGGCCAGAACGGTGAAAATCGGCGACAGTTGGTGCGTCTGGCGGGCGAAGGAGACGGTCCGCTCTTCCATCACCTCCAGCAGGGCTGCCTGGGTTTTGGGAGGAGTGCGGTTGATTTCGTCCGCCAACAGCATGGTGGTGAAGATCGGCCCCTTGCGGATTTCGAAATCCTGGGTCTGGAGGTTGATGATCTCCGTTCCGAGGATGTCCGACGGCATCAGGTCGGGAGTGAATTGGATCCGCTGGAAATCGGCGCCGATCAGCCGGCTGAGCGACTTGGCAAGCAGCGTTTTTCCGAGCCCGGGAACGCCTTCCAACAGGACGTGCCCGCCGGAAAAGACCGTCGCCAAAAGCAGGTCCAGCGTTTGGGCCTGTCCGTAGAAGACCCGGCGCAGACCTTGCCGAATGCGGTCACTGTGCTCGCGGATCGCGGCGAGTTCCATAGAATTGCTGCTTCAATTGGAGGATGTTGGAGACCAATTCGATTTCGTGGTTCGGCGCCGCCGGTCGTTCGGCCGATTGGACGTGTCGTGCCGCGGAGTCGAAAACCGCGGTGGCCGAATTCTGGAGGATGCCTCGCTTTTGGAACAGGTAGCGCACCCGCTCCAGGACGGCGCCCACGACCAGCGGCGCGGCCCGGGCGCGCTGGTTCATCGCCGCGACCGACTCGATATATTCCATTGCCGTGTGACGTTCGGTTTCTCGGTACTCGTCGGCAGGATAGAGCCGGCGCGTGCTGCCCCACAACCAGAAAAGTCCCCAGGCCAGGGCCATCGCGGCAAAATCCTTGGCGCCGGGCAGGGACAAAAACAAGGTCGTGAACGATTCCACGCGGCCATAGCCATGGCGGTATTCGTCGAAGGCCAGAACTCCGTCGTCACGGATCCCGTGCTGGAGAACGCGTGCCAGCGTCGCGGCGTTATCGGCCCGGTCGAAACCGGCGTTGGTCCAGGCATGTTCGTCGAGCAAGAGGTAGACCATTCCCTCGCCGAGTGGCCGGCCCGCGAGGACCGAGGCGGTGTCGCTGCCCGCCAGGCGCAACTCTTCCGGCAGGTTATTGAGGCGGGGTCCGTGTGTGGCGACCGACATCGCTCCGCCCCACCACGTCGGAGCAGAGGCCCGTTCTTCGGCGGCGGCCGTCGTCAATCGCTTTGCCGAGGATTCGATCGTGGGGGGGAGCGAATCGTCGGCGGTCGAGCGGGGCACGTCGCTCGTAAAGAGTCGAGTAATGGGCTCGGGCAGCGTCTTTGGATTCGACGTGACGACGATCAGAGTGTTGCCGGCTCGCAGCCATTTCTCCACGCTCGTCCAATCGCCGGCCGGGTAATCTTCGTCCGCAGGATTCCAGAACCCGTTTCCGGCGGTGATCAAACAATTGCCGGTCGAGGGGAGTTCGGCCGCGACCTCGCGTAGCGGAGCGCGCAGCGGAAAGGTTGCGTATCCGAGCCTTTCGGCCCAATCGCGAATGCCCGATCCGCCGCCCGTGCGACTGTCTTCGACCAGGCAAGACAAATCGGAGTGACTGCGCACGGCCAGGCGGCG
>DATJTR010000579.1:0-2051 GCA_035503215.1 Pirellulales bacterium | reverse complement strand
AACGAGGCGGCTAAGGGGTAATAATCGCTAATTCTACTTGGCTTATGGATTGTTGCAAGACGAACCTCGAGCCGCTCGCCCGACCGCGCTGGGCTGCTTAGACGCAAGAAACGGTGCGCCGCCCACGATCCGCCACCGCTGCCAGCGCGCCCCTGCGTCAGATCCGGAACGGCCGCTGGCGAACCGCGACAGCACTCAGAACGTTTTGATCAGCGTGCCGCCGTCGACCACGAGCACGGTGCCGGTAATGTAGCCGCCGGCTTCGCTGGCCAGCAGCAGTGCGGGGCCGGCCAATTCGCTCGGTTCGGCCCAACGGCCGAGAGCCGTCCGGCTGGCGAAGACCTGCTTTTGCTGGTCATTGAGAAGTTTGCCCGGCAAATCGGTCAGAAATGGCCCCGGTGCCAAGCAGTTCACCGTGATGTTGTATTCGCCCAGGTCGAGCGCGCTCGCGCGGGCCAAGCCGATCAGGGCGCTCTTGGTGGCCGAATAGGCGTCCCGCTCTTCCTTCGAAGCCAGCCCCATGATCGACGAAATATGGATGATGCGCCCCCAGCGACGCTCTTTCATTTGCGGCACCAGCGCCCGCGTCATCGCCATGCAGGAAGTCAGGTTGAGCTCGATCGTATTGTCCCAATCTTCGTCGGTGATCTTATCGATGGCCCCCAAGCGGTTTCCGCCAGCGTTATTGATGAGGATGTCGACGCGGCCGAATTCGGCCAGCACTCGTTCGGCCAATTGGCGGACTTCGCTGCGTTTGGTCATGTCGGCCTTGAAGTAGGCGACCTTGACGTCGGTCCCCTTGGCGATCTCGGCGGCGGCCTGCTTCAATTCGTCCTCGTGCCGGCTGGAAATGGCGATTTGAGCGCCCGCTTCCGCCAAGCCGCGGGCCATCGCTTTGCCAAGTCCTTTGCTTCCTCCCGTGACCAGGGCGACGCGTCCACGAAGATCAAAAAGCTGAGTGGCCATGAGGGGATCCTTGTGTCAATCGAATACAGGGAGCTATGGGTGCTCGGGTTAATAGTGCCCTAGCGAGTCAGGCCGAAATCCATGAAATCCGGGGCTCCCGCTGGTCGCCTCTAACGCCATTTCAATCCGGCCGTCCATTAGGGATCGCCGGCGGCGAGCAGCGCACCGCGGGGTCGAGTGCGGCGGCTCGCTGGGGAGCGAAAACAGGCCCGCGCAGCGAGAAGCTCAACATACCCAGCGAATTTGTCCGTTGCAAACCGCTCAACCGGAAGGCGCGGCGGCAGAAAAACCGGTTCGCAGCGTGGAATTTGCCTCCGCGGGCAAAAAAGCTAGGGTTCGATCGATCGGTTCGCCAGGAAGCGGCGGGATGGCTGAGTCCCGCGGTTTGCATCGCGGCCGATCGCCGGCTGTCGGTTGGGGTGCGTACACCCCCCGCGGCCAGCTTCGGCAGGTCCTCCGCGCTTATTGCGTGGAGCGCGCTTGCCGACCGCACGTTGAGGGCTAGGCGGCGACCTTGACGGCGTTGAGCTCGAAAGATTGGCATGGAGCACCCATTTCCATGAATCGCCGCGTATTGTTCGTCGAAGACGACGCTCTGTTGCGTACGATCTATCGACGACAAACTCAGGGACTGTTCGACGTCGAAGTCGTCACCAGTGGCGAAGAAGCCTTGGCCGCGGTCGGGGCGACCGACTTTGCCGTGATCGTCAGCGATTTGACCATGCCGGGCATGGACGGCCTGACGCTGGCCCATTCCGTGCGGCAGCTTGCCCCCCGCACGGTGTTGATCATTCTGTCGGCCCACGCCGACGAGCGATGCCAATCTCCGCCCAAGGGCCTGTTGCATTGCGTGCTGGACAAACCGTGTCCGCGCGAACGCCTGCTGGCCACCCTGGAAGAAGCGCTCGCCATCGCCAATGCGCCGGTTGCCGAAACGGCCGCCAGCGGCAACTGAGTTTCGTGAGATTGAACCACCGCGGAGCGACTTCCATCGCGGCCGCACCAAGTTTGCCGGGTGATGCGTCCAGCCGATCACCGAACGAATCGGCCAGCCAGAGCCTGGTTTCACCGCGAGTCATTAAACC
>DATJTR010000578.1:0-2798 GCA_035503215.1 Pirellulales bacterium | reverse complement strand
ATGAGATCGAGTGCGAGACGCTCAAAGCCAAAGACGTGCAAATCGTGGGGGCTGACGACGGACTGCGGCTGCACATGGCGGCGAGCCCGGCGGCGGCGGACGGCGGTGAGCTCGTATTGTTTTCGGCCGCGGGCAAGCCCGAGGTGGTGATGCGGGCCGTGGCGCATGGGGGCCAGGTCGAACTGGCGACGCCGCGCGGACTGGTGCAGGTGCGGTTGGCTGTGGTTGGCCCGGGAGGATTCGTCGAGGCATTCGACACGCGCGGCAAGGCAAGACACATCTTCACCGGCTTCGATCCGCGGATCGTGTGGAACGTCGCGCCGGGGCCGGCGGAAGAAAAGCCGACGGGGGAGACCGGCGAGGGGCAAGAAGGGACCGAGGAGCCGGCAGGAGAAAAAGCGACCGACGAGATGCCGGCCGCCGACAATCAGCGAAACGAAAACGCGCGGAACGAAAACCGGGCGCCTGAGCCGGGAAGCGACCAAAATCCAGCCGAGGAAAAACCGGCGGACGGAAAGGCGGCCGGCGATGCGGCGCCCGAGAAACCGGCTGGTCAGTGAAACTGGCCGAGGCGCAACCCGATTCAGTCGTGGCGAACGTTACTTCGCGGCCGAGGTCTTTTCACTGGCGGCGCTGTCACTGGCAACATTGCCGCCGGCGCCGGGCGTGGCCGCGGCGGTGGCCGGCGTCGACTCGGCCGGTGGCGCGTCGGGGGGGCCGAAACGCCGCAGCCGGTACAGCTCCAGCCCGTGCATGGCGTGATACAGTCCGCCGCATTCCAGCTCAACGTCTTCGGTGCGCTCCAGCATGTCGAGGATCGCCACCAACGAGCGCGTGTACCACGGTTCGAGGAACTGCTGGTTGTTCAGCGCCAGCGCGAGAAACTCAAAGGTGTGCCCCGAAGCTCCCAGTCGCTTGTCGATGTCGTCGGAATGAGCCGGCCGGAGGAAAAACTGGCTGGAAAAGCTGCCGTCTGGCTGCTGATTGGCCTTGGCCTTGGCGATGGCGCTTTGAATCTTGGCGTCGGCCTTCTTCCAGACGCCGATCGTTTGGCCCCCTTCGGCCAGATGGCGGTTCAAAGCCAGCGCCAGACCATACAACCGGTGCGTGCCGCCGCAGGGTGAACCATCGACGTCCTGGTCGGCCTCCATATTGACGATCCGTTCGATCGTCCACTGGCTGCCGTCGCGCGCCGTCCACTCGGCGTCGAACGGCAGATAGGTACTGTAAGCCATCAAGGTCCAGGTCGCTTCCATGCCGGGATAGATGTCCCACTCCGATTGCTCGAGCAGGTCGGAGACATGATAGGTCTCGCCGGCGACGACCAGCGGCGTATCGAGCTTCAAGCCGGACTGCGAGAGATAGCCAAGCCACTGATCGGGATGGCCCATGCCGGTTTTCGAGCCGGCTTCGAGAATCGATTGCACGCCGTGATCGGCCTTGCGGAGCTTCCAACCGTTCAGCTCGCCGCCGGAGAGCAAATAGTCGAGAGCGGGAACGAGCTTGCCCCCGTGGTAGATTTCAAAGTCCTTGCCGAAGGCCAAGAGTCCGTGCACGACTTGCCAGGCGGCGTTCGTATCGCCGTCGAGATGGCGATTCGCCCGGCCGAAGTTGACCGCCCGGTCGATGCGGTCGCGGAGCTCGTCGGCACTGGGTAGCGAGGTGTCGGCCACCGTCGAGGCGGCCGAATCGCCGGCAGCGGGCTGACCGGGGCGCTGCGAGCAGCCGCCGGACAAGACGGCGATCAATAGCGTTAAGGCACTAAGCAGCAATGGTTTATGGTTTGACACCGGGCGGGTCCTAAAGCGCTGGCGGGGCAAGAATCCGGACGGTTTGGTCCTGGCTGGGCCCAAGATTCCGTCAGACAGCATCATATCTGCCTGAAGGCGGACTGGCTAGAAAGCTGGTTAAGTTACGGATTTTGTAGCGGATAGGTGAAAAATTCCGTCGTCGCTCTAACTGCCGGCCAGCGGACGGGTTTCGACGCCCGATTCGGCCCCTGACCGGCGGCTGGAGCGGAATGGCCCTGCCTGGCGTAAGGCTATTTGCTACAGTTACTTGTGGCCGCTTCTCGCAGCGCCAGTCGGTTGAACTCCGATCGGGCCGGCTACGTAAATAGACGTGTGGTGCCGGGGCTGGCGGGACGCATATTTTCGCGTTCCCGCGGAGGTTGCTGCCGGCGGCGCAATTTAGAAAGCAGAGAGTCATGATTCATTATCTGGTTTACATGATCCCGCCCATCGTGCTGATGATGTGGGCGCAATGGCGCGTGAAGTCGGCGTATGCCGCCGCGCAGCAGATCCCGGCTCCCTTGAGCGGTGCCGCGGCAGCCCGACACATTTTGGATTCGGCCGGACTGAACGACGTGGCGATCGAGCAGATCCCCGGCGAACTGACCGACCATTACGACCCGCGTGAAAAAGTGCTGCGGCTGAGCACTCCGGTTTACAACAGCCGCACGATCGCGGCGGTGGGCATCGCGGCCCACGAATCGGGACACGCGCTGCAAGACGCGCGGGATTACATTCCGCTGACGATTCGCAACGCGGTGGTGCCCGTGGCGAATTTTGGCGGCGGAGCCGGCATTTGGATGATCATTCTTGGTGCCTCGCTGTTGCACTCCTATATGTTGGTGATGGCGGGCATCGCGCTGTTTTCGGTGACGGTGTTTTTCCAAGTGGTGAATCTGCCGGTCGAGTTCGACGCCAGCAATCGGGCCAAGGCGCAGCTCGTGCAATTGGGCATCATCGACCAGGAAGGGCTGGTGCAAGTACGCAGCGTGCTGAACGCCGCCGCTT
>DATJTR010000577.1:0-2250 GCA_035503215.1 Pirellulales bacterium | reverse complement strand
GACGTGCTTATCGACCATGGCCTGCTTGATTTTTTCGACCGGGGCCGTGGCCGGAGCGCACAAAGTTGCTTGGATCAGTCCGCCACGTACGATTCTGGTCATGAGTTCGCTCCACCGCTAACAACGCCAACCGCTTAGCTCTATACTAAAAGGAGAAGTCGCCCGAGCGGTTCCATAATACGGTCTGCTCGTGGACAGACAAGTCGTGCTCTCGGTCTCCCGGGCGCCAAGAAACATCAAGGAAAATCGGGCCGTACCGTCGGCACCCTTCGTGAGGTCTCCAGCATGTCGTCGACCGTGGACGCTCGAAAGACAAAGACCGTTTCGCATCTGATCGCCGGTCGGCCAGAAACGTCGACCGCGGAGCGCTGGGGAGACGTTTTCAATCCCTCGACGGGGCGCGTGCAAGCCCAAGTCCCGTTGGGGACCGCGGCCGATGCCGATCGGGCCGTGCGCGCGGCGGCCGAGGCATTGCCTGCTTGGAGTGAAACGCCGGCCGTCGAGCGGGCCCGGGTGATGTTCCGCTACCGGCAACTGCTCAACGAGCATTGCGAAGAATTAGCCGCGCTCGTGACTCGCGAACATGGCAAAACGCTGGGCGAGGCGCGGGCCGAAATGCAGCGGGGCATCGAAATGGTCGAGTTCGCCTGCGGCATTCCCAGCCTGCTGATGGGACAGTCGCTGGAGAATCTCGCCCCTCAGGTCGATTGCGAGACGACGCGACATCCGGTGGGCGTGTGCGTCGGCATCACGCCCTTCAATTTTCCGTCGATGGTGCCACTGTGGATGTTTCCGGTCGCTCTGGTTTGCGGCAACACTTTCGTGCTCAAGCCTTCGGAAAAAGTGCCGCTCTCGGCGGTTCGGCTGGGGGAACTGCTCGTCGAAGCGGGATTGCCGCCGGGTGCGTTCAATGTCCTGCACGGCGACAAAACGGTCGTCGATGCGCTGCTCGTGCATCCTGCGGTGCGGGCCATCTCCTTCGTCGGATCGACCGACGTGGCGAAATACATTTATGAAACGGGCACCAAAAACGGCAAACGGGTGCAGGCCGCCGGCGGCGCAAAGAACCACGTGATCGTCATGCCCGATGCCGACCTGGATCAGGCCGTACAAGCATTGCGGGCCTCGGCCTTCGGCTGCGCCGGCGAACGCTGCATGGCCGGCAGCGTGGCCGTGCCGGTGGGACGCATCGCTGACGACGTGGTGGAGCAGTTAACGCGGGTCGGCGAGCGGATGAAAGTCGGCCCGACCGATGGCGGCGCGGAAGTCGACATGGGTCCTTTGATCACCCGCGCCCATCGAGACCGCGTGGCGGGATATCTGGACGTCGCCGCTAGCGAAGGAGCCAGCGTGGTTCTCGACGGGCGAGCGCGGGAATTGCCCGGCGACGGGTTTTTGCTGGGGCCGAGCGTCGTCGATCGCGTCCGGCCCGAGATGCGGCTGGCGCGCGAAGAAGTGTTCGGGCCCGTGCTTTCGGTCGTGCGGGCCGGCGACTTGGAGGAAGCGTTGGCCGTGGGCCGGCGCTGCGAATATGGCAACGGGGCCAGTTTGTTTACGCGTAGCGGCTGGGCCGCCCGACAGTTCAAGCGCCATTTCAACGCCGGCATGATCGGCATCAATATCGGCGTGCCGGCACCGATGGCCTGGTTTCCGTTTACCGGCTGGAACAAATCGTTCTACGGCGATTTGCACATTCAAGGCACCGAAGGGATTCAGTTTTATACGCAGCAGAAGACGGTCATGAGCCGCTGGTTCGGCTCGTCGCAGGAAACGGCTGCCGACCCGATTTGGAAATCGTCGGGGCGTGGAACATGAGAGTGGCGGATTCGGATTGCGCTGGCAATTGACACCACCAAGGAATGCGAAGCGGATTCGCGATGAAAACAGATCCCACTCGAGCGGAATCGCAGCGATTGCCGATCCTGCCTCCCTGCTACCATCAGCCAGCCCCTTACGACGGGCCCGACAAGGCCGAGGTGCTCGCGCTGCGCAAGCAATATTTGACGCCGGGGCTGGTCACGTACTACCGCGATCCGCTGCTGGTCGTCGAAGGACACATGCAGTACGTTTGGGATGAGAAGGGCCGGCGCTACCTGGACGCGTTTGCCGGTATCGTCACCGTGTCGGTCGGACATTGCCATCCCGACGTGGTGGAAAAAGTCCGCGATCAGGTGGGCAAGCTGCAGCACGCCACCACGATTTATCTGCATCCGACGATTGGCGAGTTCGGCAAGCGGCTGGCCGAGCACA
>DATJTR010000576.1:0-13446 GCA_035503215.1 Pirellulales bacterium | reverse complement strand
TTCAGGGCTTCCGTTGGTCGCCCTTCGGCCCATTTGCCGCCACGGACTCAATAGGAAGTTCTATCCCCGCGATCTGCCAGAAAAATTGCCGCAGCAATATACCGCGCGTGACGGGATTTACAGCCCCCAGCGGCGGTATAATTGTCTTTTTTATTCGTTACAGCGCCACTGGTTCTAACTGTTAGATAACATTAGTTCCGAAATGATCATGTCGTTACATATCCGCCACCCGGAGCAGCGGCTATCTCATTGCGGCTTGCCGCAACGATCGAAATCGCGATCACCATCCGCCCTCAGCGTGACGTTTCGACCCCACGCCCGTCGCGAGCTATCCTCGGCGGTGGCGTTTGCGCGCAGCGGCACCTGGCGCACGGTGCCGCGGGGTCAGCGCATGGCGCGATCGGGCATTCGATCGGCTCAAGAGCGGAGCTGCCGTCGCGGCAGGGTTGAGACGGCCGACGGGGCGGACCGCCGCCTCGGAAGCGCCGCCGGCAACCGAGTCCGGGCCGCGGTATCGGCTGGCGACTGGGCGCGCGAAAAACGCGATTTTCTCGGCACAAATCGGTGATTCTCGGGTGGAGGGTTGGCCCGCCGCAGCCGCTTGCCTGGGCGGCCGCGGCGAGGGCCATCGGTCGTGGGACGGCAGCGGTTGCCGCCCAGCTTTCGGCGAGTTGCCGATGCGTGGCAACGGAATGCACCGTAAATCGACAGATTATCGGGCGATTTCTTGCCAAGCCGCGGCCCCGTTTGCCATAATCGCGCAAGATTGTCGTCCCGCAGCAGGAGCCGCCGCACATGGCCGATCTCAGCAAAATGACCGACTGGGACAAGCTGAAGGGCTTGCTCCAGCAAACGGCCGAAGAAGGCAAAGAAAAGAAGATCGATCCCAAGGCACTCCTGGCTCACATGAAGGGCCGGGTGAAGGGACAAGACGCGATTCTCGAAGACCTGGCCCGGCTGCTGCACCTGCAGATGGCCAAGACCATCTCGAACAAGCCGATCGCCAGCCTGCTTTTTCTGGGACCGACCGGCACCGGCAAGACCGAGTTGGCCAAAGCCGCGGCCGAGTATCTGTTCGAAGACGAAACGGCCATGCTGCGTTTCGATTGTTCCGAATTCACCGGGCCCGAAGGGAAGGCGCGCCTGATCGGCGTGCCGACCGGTTATCACGGGGCCGAGCAAGGGGGGCAGCTCACCCGGCCGATGATGTCGAAGGCGCGGCGGCTGATTCTGTTCGACGAGATCGAAAAGGCTCATCCCAGCGTGTTCGATCTGTTTTTGCAACTGTTGGGCGAAGCCCGCCTGACGGAACAGGGCTCGGGCAAGACGGCCGACTTCTCGCAAAGCATCATCGTGCTGACCAGCAATGCCCACGCCGAGGAAATCGGCAAGATTCAGGACCAGGTGTCGGACTATTACGAGATGGTCAATGGGGTGAAAACCCACCTGGCCGAAGCGCAGGTGTTCCGGCCCGAAATTCTGGGGCGCATCGACCGGGTGTATGTGTTCCGGCCGCTGGAAGGAATGGTGGTTGCCGAGATCGCGCTGTTGAAGATCGTTTCGCTGGCCAAGGAATATGGCCTGACGGTCGATTTCGTCGCCCCCGAATTGATCCTGCAGGCGCTCGTCTCCGGGGCCAAGGTGAAGCGATTCGGGGTGCGCGAACTGGAGCGGGTGGTGTTCGACATGTTTGCCGAGAGCATGGCCGCCGCCCGCGCCACACGGGCACGTGCCGTGAGCCTGGCGGTGAACGATGCCGGCCAATTGGAGGTGACGCCGGTGACGCCGACCCCGTCGTGACCGCGGCTGGGAGTTGATTGCAAGGCGGGGCAGATGGAGGAGGCAACGTTTCGAAGCGAATGACGTGTCTGCGATAAGATCATGAGTCAGAACCTGCACGACGCATCGCAGCCCGAAGGTCCACGTCCACAACTCGCGTCGCCGACGCCGCAAGACGGAGCGCCCCCCCGGCCGGAAACGCGATCGGGAGCACCCTACTCTTCCCTGCCCACGCCCCCCGGCATTCCGCCGGCCCCCGCGGCCAGCGGCGCCAAAATTCCCTGGCGAAAGACCGGGCTGGCCGTGCTGGCCGCGGCCGGTGTCGTGGCCGGAGTCGCGATCTTTGCTCTTTCGGGCGGTTCGGGCGACAACCCTCCACCCTCCACGCCGGTCCCCGCTGCCGAGTCGCACGTTAAAAAGCTGTTCGTCACGGCCGTCGATGCCGATCAACGGGCGACCGACAAACTGAAGCAGGTGCTCACCGGCACGAAAGGAGTCTCGGCCGACGATTTGAACGCGGTGAACGCCGCGGGATTGGCCGGCCTCGCTCAATCCGCTCCCAAGCTGGCGGCCGACGTTCAGTCGGGCCGGCGGGTGTTGTATCGACTGTATCTGCTCGATTTTCTGGTTGAGGACGGCGACCAGGTCGAGCTGTCGGTCGATGGCGTGAGCTTTGGCAACACCGTGCTCAAGGGAGCGGGCACGTCGTATCTGATTCCGCTGGCCCACGGCACGCCGGCAAATCTCAAAATCGTGGCCACGGCCGACGGCGGCGGCGGAGTGACGGTGGGCTTCGTGTCGTCGGCGGGCGAAGCCCGCACCGAAATCATGCAAGTTGGCGACTACGATCAATGGCAGGCAATGGTGCAATGACTTCTTCCACGTTGGATGGTGCGCGAAAAACATTGCTGGCGGAACCGGCCCAAGCTGCGTCGGCGGCGGTGATGGCCGTCATGGCAATGGCCGCCTTGAATCACCTGTCGGTGTGGTTCGCTCCGCTGCTCATGGTGGCTTCGCTGGCCGGCATGGTGCTGGTGGTGGTCACGCGCGGCCGTGCCGAACGGATCGCCAAGGAAGGGGAAAAGCAGGTCAATTATCAAAAGCTGTCGGCCATCGACACCGACGCCATCGTCCCCTGGCTGAAGGACAATCTCCGCGGCCACGACCAGATCGTCGACTCGATCCTGGGAAGCCTGAAGAAGAGCACCCAGCTCGCCCGGCCCGGCCGGACGCTGGGCAATTTTCTGCTGGTTGGCCCGACCGGCACCGGCAAGACGTATCTCGCGCAGCTCGTGGCGGCCAGCCTGTTTCCCAAGGCCGAAGTCGTGCTCTTGACGATGAACCAATACAAGCAAGCTGCCGACGTCTATACGCTGATCGGTCCGCCGCCGGGGACGCCAGGCTACGAAGTCGGCGGGCGACTGACGCGGCCGGTGATGCAAGATCCCTACCGCGTGATCATTCTCGACGAATTGGAAAAATCGCACCACGACCTGCACGATTGTCTGTACGACATCCTCGACACCGCCTCCTGCCGCGAGAAGAGCTCGGGCCACCTGGTCGATTTCAGCGCCTGCGTCTTTTTCGGCACGTGCAACGCCGGCGTCGATCAGTTGCGGGCCTTGACGCAAGAGGTTTCGTCGCCAACGTCGTCCGTGTGGCTGGGCAAAAGCCGGGACGTGCTGGCCGACGCGGCCAAGTTCGACCGGGCGTTTCTGTCGCGCTGGGACGGCGTGTTCTTGATGGATCACCTGCCGCCGATCAACGTGGCCGAAGTGGCCTGCCTGCAGCTTTGCCGCTATTGGCGCGACTACGGCATCGAAGTGCAGTACGCCGCTCCGGAGCTGATTCTGGAAGCCGTGCAGCGCAATCAAGATTTTTCGGAATATGGCGTGCGGCAACTGGGCCGCTTCATCCGCGAGCAGACCGAGCCGGCGATTCTGGAAGCGAAACGCAAGGGCTCGAAGAAAGTGAACCTGCACGTGAGCCGCGAGACGGGCGGGCTGGAAGTCGAGGTGCCCGCATGAAGATGTCGCGGCTGGTCGTGTCCGATTGGTTCGTGCTGTGCGGCATCGGCGCGTTGGTCTCGGGCATGTTCGTCATCTACAACCAGGCCAGCACGGGAGCCTACACGCGCGGCTCGAGCTCGACGTCGACGCCGGACGTGGCCACGACCACGCCGGCCCCCGGCCCAGCGGCGGGCGATCCGGCAAGTACGCCGGCCGGCACTCCCACGGCACCCACCACGCCGGCGACAACGACGACGAGCCCGGCCGTGGCGAACCCCGATGCCCAATTGCAAGCCGCCACGGGGGCGATGAACAACAAGAATTTCGACCTGGCGAAATCGCTGCTGGAACCGCTTGCGAATCAAAACAACCGCGAAGCGATGCGTTTGTATGGCAACTGCTGTATCGAGGGAAAGGACTACACGAAAGCCAACTTCTGGTATCACAAGGCGGCCGACCTCGGCGATGAAAAGGCAGTCTTCAATTTGGGACAGCTTGAAGCGAATGGCTGGGGCCGGCCCAAAGACGACGCAAAAGCCTTCGGTTACTATTTGCAGTCCGCCGAAAAGGGGTTTTCGCTCGCTCGGGAAAAGGTCGTGGAGGGGTACCGCACCGGAACCGGTGTCGCGCAAGACCCCCAAAAGGCTTTCGAGCTGTCTCGGCAGTATGCCGCGGATGGAAACGCCTATTGGCAGGCAGAGCTCGGTTGGTTTTATCTCACCGGGACCGGAGTGGAGCGGAACTATGAACTGGCAGAAGATTGTTTTCGCAAAGCCGCGGCGGGCCAAAACGGTTTTGCGTTCGCCGAGTACGAATTAGGCGTCATGTACGCCAATGGCTGGGGTGTTGGGCAGGATCTCTCCAAGGCGATCGGTTGGTACTTGAAAGCCGCCAACCATCAAAGCGTCCTAGCCGAAACCGCCCTGGGAAAGTTGTTCCGCTACGGCGCTCCCGGAATTTCGTTGAATTATCCCGCAGCCCTGAATTGGTTCAAGAAAGCGGCCGATCACGGTAACGCCGACGCAGAGTTGCAACTGGGAATCATGTACCACAACGGAATGGGCGTCACGCAAGATTATGGCGAAGCGCGCCAGTGGTATCTCAAGTCGGCCGAGAAGGATAACAAGGCGGCCCACATGAACTTGGGAACGCTGTATTTCTACGGGCAGGGAGTCGAGAAGAATCTGGACAAGGCAGCAACGCACTACGTGCAGGCCGAGGAGGTGTTGACGGCCGACAATAGCAATAACCTGGGGACGCTGTATCGCGACGGAACGGGCGTGCCGAAAGACGCGGTTAAGGCCGCGGAACTTTTCCGCAAGTCCGCCGAAGGAGGCGACGCCGACGGAGAATTCGAGTGGTACAAGTGCTTGGAAAACGGGCGAGGAGTCGAGAAGAACGGGACCGAAGCGGAGAAGTGGCTGGAAAAGGCGTCCGACCATGGCGTCGATGTCGCGAAGCTCATCTGGACCGGTAGGCTGACGGAGCACGCCTATGCGGGCGAAAAAGAAGCTCAGTTCAAGCTGGGAATGCTGGACGTGGGCCGCGGCGCGAACCTGACTCAAGCCACTGAGATGCTCGCGCAATCGGCCAATCAAGATTACGCACCAGCCCAGCGGGAGCTAGGAGTTCTGTACGCGAATGGTACCGGCGTGGCGCAGGATTATGCCAAAGCCATGGAATGGTTCATGAAGGCCGCCAAGCAAAACGACGCCATCTCCGAGTACAACATGGGGCTGATGTGTGAAAAAGGATTGGGGGTGCAAGCCGACGCCGCCGCGGCGTCGACCTGGTATCGCAAGGCAGCCGATCAAAACTATCGCAATGCCCAAGTCTCCCTGGGCAATTTGTACCTTGATGGGCGTGGGGTGACGAAGGACCTACAGCAAGCGGTGCAGTGGATGATGAAAGCGGCAAATAACGGCTCTCCCGTTGGACAGTTCGAGCTCGGGACAATGTACCTGCAGGGACTTGGCGTCCAAAAAGATCTACACATGGCCTTCGATTTGTTTTACAAGGCAGCCGATCAAGGGCACTTGGTTTCCCAATACAATGTCGGCCACATGTTCGCCAAGGGCATGGGCGTTGGCGTCGATCTGAATAAGGCCCTTTACTATCTCCGTGCCGCGGAGAAAGGCGGTTACGCCCACGCCACGCCAGAGATCGCCGCCATCGAGGAGCAGTTGAAGGCCAAGGCCGCGAAATAGGGGCCAACAACGGCGGCGGCTCAGCGTTCGAAACCGGGAATGGCAGGCGACGAAGAACTTATGAAGGGCAAGCTGACGCGGATCGTGCTCGGGGTGCTGGCGGGGATCGTGCTCGTCGTGATGATCGCAGTGATCGCTGCCGCCGTGAATCTGGCCATGCAGCCGATCAAGCCCAACGTCGCTCCCGATCCGCACTTCAACCTCGTGGTGCAAGATGCTCCTAAACCCGAGGTGTGGGACATCACCGTGGCGATGAAACGAATCGCCTGCGAGCAAACCGCGCGGTTCGTGATGGAAAACATGGCCACGACTCCCTCCTTTCCCGATAAATTCGCGCTGCTCAATCGCAGTCTCGAAGCGATCGACGCGAGCGCCGATGGCCTCTACTGCGAGTTCGGCGTGTTCGAGGGGAAGACGATCAACCATATCGCCTCGCGAACCAGTCACACGATCCACGGCTTCGATTCGTTCGAGGGGCTGCCCGAAAATTGGCGAACCGGATATCTCAAGGGCACCTTCAAACTCGACGGCCTGCCGGAGGTCGCCAAGAACGTCGAATTGTACAAGGGTTGGTTCAACGAATCGCTGCCGGGCTGGGCAGCCGACCACCCCGGGCCGATGGCCTTCATGCACCTCGACGCGGACCTCTATTCGTCGACCAAGACCGTGTTCGAAATCCTGGCCGATCGGGTCGTACCGGGAACGGTGATCCAATTCGACGAATACTTCAACTACCCCGGTTGGCAGGAGGGGGAATACCGGGCGTTCAAGGAATTCGTGGAGTCGCGCGCCATCCAATTCGAGTACATCGGCTACTGCAACACGAACGAGCAGGTCGCCGTGCGAATCGAGAGCGTCGGCGCGCCGGGCGAGAAATGAACGACCCGCTTTATTACGGCCCCCAAAACGCGCGGCCGCTCAGTTCGATCCTTCGGCCGAGCGGTCGCCGAGCTCGGTCGGCCACGACTCGAGCGTGACGATGTCGGCCGCCGGAAGGCTGACCGGCGAGTCCTCGAATTCGAGGGCGGCCATGAGGGGCGCGAGATGCGCCTCGTAGCGACGCCAACGCGCCAGCGAGCGGCGATAGAGGGGCTGGCGAACTTGATAATTGCTGGCGGTTTTGATCGGCCGGTTGGTGGCGTGGAAGTTCAAGCAGCGATCGTCCCAGGGCAAGCCGCAAAATGCGACGAGCCGCCGGGCCTCGACCTCGAAGTTGTCAACCACGTTCTCATAGGCCACGTCGAGCATCGCGCCGGCCGGCAGCACCGCGCGCCAGTGATCCATCAACTGCTGATAGCGATGGTAGTAGCGGCCGACTTCGGCCAGGTCGTAGCTGAATCTCTGGCCCGAGGCGAACAGGGCCGTGAAGCACGACAAGCAGGTATCGATCGGATTGCGCACGGTGTGAATGATCCGCGCGCCCGGGAGGATCAAATGAATCAGGCCCGCGTATAAAAAGTTGGCCGGCATCTTGTCGGTGACCCGATGCTTGCCGACGGGCAACGTGGGCAGGCTGGCCAAATAGGCGTTGCCGATCCGGCGCACGTCGTCGGGCATGAGCCGGGGGACGTACTCCGCGTAGGAGACCTGCCGGCCTTGCGGGTCGCGTACTCGGCTGGCCAAGAGGCCAAGGTTCTTCATTTCGCCGCCGCCATGCACCAAGGGATGGCTGGCCAGAATCTGCTCGACAAGGCTGCTGCCCGAGCGAGGCATGCCGAGAATGAAAATCGGCCCGACCGATGGATCCCCCGTGCCCGCCAGGCGGGTCATCAGTTCCGGGGTGAAGGCGGCCATGATGTTCTGGAAGGAACGGACGCGGGCTTGTTCGTCGTAATCGAATTGCTGCCGTTTGAGCGCGTTTCCCTGGGCAAACTGCTCGAAGGCGCGGGCGTAGTCGCCGACTTCCTCCAGGGCCTTGCCCAGGGCGAAATGGACGTAGGGCAGCTTGCGCTGGGGAACCCGCGCTGGATTGGCGGCCAACGACTCGAGAGCGGACAATCGGGCATCGCCCTTCTCGAAGCGGACGATTTCCGAGCGATTGAAATGGGCCTCGGGAAAATCGGGCTGCAGCGAGATCGCCCTCTCGAAATGGGTCAAGGCCGCCTCGAAGATTCCCAGATCGGCCAGCGTCTTGCCGAGATTGTTGTGGGCGTCGGCGAAATCGGGATTGATCGTCAAGGCCTGGCGATAGGCCAACACGGCCCGATCCAGGTCTCCCAAGTCTCGCAGGGCGTTGCCCACATTGCAGTAGGCCCCGGCCATGTCGGGCTTCAGCACCAGCGCTTGTTGAAAGTGGGGCAACGCCTGGGCGGGCTTTCCCTGGTTGTGCAGCGCCAGGCCCAGATTGTTGTGGGCCTCGGGGTACGCGGGCTTGATCGCCAGGGCCTGGCGGAAGCAGGCGATCGCCGGCTCGTGGCGGCCGGCGTTGTTCCACAGCGCGCCGAGGTTGTTGTGTGCTTCGGCAAAGCGGGGATTCAAGGCCAGCGCCGCTTCGAAAGTTTGCCGCGCGCGGTCAAAATCCCCCTGCCACAGGAACAGATTGCCCAAATCGTTGTGGACTTCGGGGATATCAGGCCGCAGCGCCAGAACCTCGCGGAATGCGGCGATCGCCTCCGCCACTCTGCCCGCGGCGCGGTGCTGCTGCGCCGACAGGATCAGCGCATTGATCTCGGCTATCGAATCCGACATTCGGCTGACTACCCCAAATCGGCCTCGGCCCGGCCCGCGGAAAAAACCGGGGACGGCCGGCAGACCGACTCTCAGCGCATGTTCGCTTGGCCCTGGCGACGCCGTCGCGCGAACGCCCCCTAGAACGGAGCCTCCGCGCCGGTGGGCGATCCGGCCCACGTCGACCACAAGGCCAATCCATTGAACTACACTTGGCGGGGGCCAAACTGGCAACCCCCAAAAACGGAGTAGTGGGTGACACCCCCATGGCGGCGCGACGCAAAGCGGAACTAGCCAGGCGCGATATGGCTGCCCGCTCGCGGGGCCCCCGCCGCACGAGAAATCGCGGCTCGGGAGCCTTGCTTGCACCCAAGTGGTGCAAGACAAAGGCCCGGACTGTTCGTTCTCGCCCTCGCCGATCGTCGGCGGCAAAAAACTTCCCCGGCCGAGAAAAAAGTGGGACTGGCCGATCAGCGGAAGAAGTTGGAGAGCACCACGACGCTGATGCCGAAAAAGAAAAGCGCGCAGCAGACGACGCCGATCTGCTGCAGCGGATGGGGCCGCAGCGCCCGTGGCAACAGCACGCGGTTGGCGAACAAGGCCTGCAGGCTGGAAACGCCCATCGACACGTTGCCGACGCCGGCCGCGAACTTGGCCAGCGACAGGGCCGGAAACAGGCACAGCATGGTGAAGCCGAAAACGGCGTACAGACTGAGAATCGTGTAATAGACGTACTTCACCTGGTTGCCTCTCAGGCTCTGCGCCCGGGGATTGCTCATCCAGATGATGTCGGTCCAGCGCCGCGAAATCTGATCGCCGACGCTGATCTGGCCGGGGACCAACACCAAGAAGCCGGCCAACAGCGTGATCGTCCACAGCACCTGGCGATGATCGGGATAGCGTTGGCAGATGCCTTCGGCCGTCATCGCGGCCACGCGGTCGCTGTCGACCGTGGCATTGCGGATGAATTCGAGCGACACCATGCAGGGCAGCGCCATGCCGACGAACGAAGCCAGCATCCACACGCACACCTGGTCGCGGGTGATGTGCCGCAGCCAGCCGCGCCAACGCCGCAGGTTGACCGCATCGAGCGGAAACACGCTGCCAACATGCGACAGCTTGATCGTGCGGCCGCCGACGGCGCTGGGAATCGCACCGACGTGCCGGCCCATCCCCCAGCCCTTTTCGCGGGTGTAGTTGGAGAACATCGTGTTCGACAGGCCGCCGGCGCCGGCAATGGCGGTGAACGCGGCCAGCATGAACCAATCGATGTCGGGCAGCCGGCCGTGTTCGGAGACATAGCCGACGAGGCTTCGCTTTTCCAACCCCCGGTTTTCCAACAGTGCGGCCAGCCGGGCATGATACTGCTCGGGCACCTCTTCCAAGCGCGGATAGTGCCGCACGCCCTCGGCGTTTTTGACCGTGAACTCCTCGCCGATCCAGCGGCTGCGTTCGACCCGGCCCGCGATGGCCAGCACGGATCCCTCTTGCGGCTGCGTCTCGACGAAAAACTCGCCGGGGTGCATGCGGGCGACCGCTTTCTGGACCACGGCATCGCGGCGAGCGGCCGCCTCGGGCGAAAGCTTGCCCTTTTGCGTGACGCCGTTGACCTGATACTGCGCGATCATCACAGTGCCGCGTTCCACGGTCCCTTTGACCAGCAGGTGGTCGGCATTGTCGACCAGCGTGAAATGGAAATGGGGATCGACGATGATCGTTTCGGCCCGCTCGGCGTACATGCCGAACTCGAAAAACCCACCGACCACCGCCCAGATGTTGTGCGACGAAACCAAAAACGCGGTGACGAGCGTCAGATAGCCGAGGATCAGGATCAGCTTGATCGTCATCACCTTTTCCAACATGCGGTAGACCGTGCCGCCGAAGACGAGCGGGACGAAGGCTAGCGCGAAGATGATGATGCCCAGCACGCGGACGAACATCGCTTCGGACATTGCGATGCCCAGCAGCGACGTGCTGCCGGACCCGGCCAGATGGCCGAGCAAGGCGGCGGCCAAGGGGCCGGCGGCGCCGGCCGCGTTGTAGGCCCAGATGCCGCCGACCAGGTCGAGCAGGCCGTAGACGGCGATCCAGCCGCGCGGGCCGGGCCAGACGCGCAAGCCGCCGGCGATGATCGGTTCGCCGCAGTACAGCGTGAACCGCATCATCATCAGGTTGCAAAACACCTGCAGCACGATGCTGATCGTGGCCAGCCAGAGAAACGTGGGGCCGTACTGCGCCGTGACCGCCGGCCCGAACAAGAGCTCGCCGGAGCCGATCGACGTGCCGGCCAACACCACCCCCGGCCCGACCAGCCCGATCCACAACCGCCAACCGGGATTGGGCGGCTCGGGCAACTGGGCCAAGTGCCAGGGGGGCAAATAGCCGGCGGCCACGGTTTGCTCGGCCGGCGGCGGCGAGGCGGCTGCCGGGGCGTGCGAAGTGGTCGGGTTGGAATCCATGCCCAGGGCGCCTGATGACGGGCAACACGCTCGACCGCGAATTGGCGAGAAAGCGCGCTTGCGCGGGCGGCAAATCGTGCAAGAAATGAGACGAAAAGCTGGCTTTGCCACGCCGCAGCCGACAGTGTAACGCAACGGCGGCGCGATACAACACGGCCAGCGGCGAGCGAGTCGATCTCGCCGGCTGGAAACGGCCGCGGCCCAGTGGTAAAGTCCTGACAGGTTCGTCGGCCGCCCGCGGCCGTGGGCTCAGCGGCGGTTCTCCATTCTGATTGCATCTCGCTCGTAACGTTCGCCACTGGCTTGTTCTCCTCGGATCATGCGCCCGCCGCGGCGCCGGAGGGTCGCTCCATGCGTGCTTGTGTTGCGCTCGCTTGGGCATTTGTCGCAACCGTCGCAGCTTTCGTCGGCACACGGCCGGGTGGAGGCGCTGCGGCTGCCGAGGAAACGGCGAAGATCGATCCGTTGACGCGGTTTGCCGAGCCGGTTTCCCCCCTGCCGCGCGAGAAGTCCGCAGGGGGAAAGTTCGCGGTGCGGCCGGGGGAAGTGATCGTGCTGACCGGGCCGGCCAATGCGGTCTTCGAGCAGCAAGCCGGTTGGCTGGAAACGGCACTGGCCGTGGCGGCGGCCAAGCAGCAGCCCAACGTGCGGCACATGAGCTGGGATGGCGACACGGTGTATGAGCAAGCCCGGGCGCTCAATTTCGGCGGCTGGAAAGAGCAATTCGCCGCGGTCGGCGCGTCGACGATCGTCACCTGGTTCGGAGCGTTGGAAGCACTGGACGACAGCCACGACGATGCAGCGTTCGCGGCGGCCTATGCCAAGCTGCTCGACGAATTTGCGAAAACGACGCCGCGGCTGGTGGTGATCTCCCCTACCCCGTTCGAGACACCGGCGAGCCACTGGGTGCGCGACAATACGCCGCGCAACGAGCGCGTGAAAGCCTTGACGGCGATCGCGGCCCGGCTAGCCAAGGAGCGCGGGGCGGTGTATGTCGACATTTTATCGCCGCTTTCGGCTCGTGCGGCCGGCGAGCCGCGGCTGACCGACGATGGGATGCACTTCACGCCGGCCGGCCAGAAGATCGTGGCCGAAGAGATTGCTCGCGGGCTGGGGCTGAAGGCCGGCAAGCTCGACGATCGCGAACCACTGCGGCAGGAAATCATCCGCAAGAACCGTTTCTGGTTCGATTGCTGGCGGACGATGAATTGGAATTTCGCCTACAGCGATCGCACCTGGGCGATGTTCAGCAAACCCTCGGCCACGCATCCGCCGCTGGTGAAGGAGTTGGAGCAGTGGAAGCCGTTCATCCGGGCCTCCGACGCCCGGATTCACGCCCTGGCGCTGGGTCAAACGCCGCCGCCGCTGCCCGAAGTGAAATCTTTGCCGGCGGAAAAGCATCAGCCGCCGGACGAAGAGCTCAAGACGCTGAAGGCCCGTGATGGCTTCGCGATCAATCTGTTCGCCGGCGAGGAGGACGGGCTGGTCAAGCCGATCTTGTTTGCCTGGGACGAGCGCGGGCGGGCCTGGGCGCTGTGTGCACCCAGCTATCCGCAGTTGATCCCCGGCACGGCGGCCAACGATTACATCCTGATTTGCGAAGACACCAACGGCGACGGCCGGGCCGACAAGTTCCAGCGGTTTGCCGAAGGGCTGTTCATGCCGACCGGCCTGGCGTTGGGGGACGGCGGCGTGTACGTCTGCGTGTCGGGACAGATCGTGCACCTGCGCGATACCGACGGCGACGATCGGGCCGACCAGCGGCGGGTGATCTTTTCGGGCTTCGGCACCGGCGACGCCCATCAGATGATCAACTCGCTCTGCTGGGGACCCGACGGCCGGCTGTGGTTCACGCAGGGTTTGCACATCAACTCGACGATCGAAACCCCGCGTGGCCTGGTCCGCTGCCTGCAGACCGGCATCTGGCGAATGAACCCGCGGACGCTGGAGCTGGAGAATTTTTTGGGCAATGCCGCCGCCACCGAAAATGCCTGGGGGATGGGATTCGACGATTGGGGGCAAGCGTTTTACGACTCGGGAAGCGAACCGAACGCCGTCTATCTGAGCCCGGCCCTGTCGCCGGTGCCCAACCGCTATTTGACCAAGGGGCAATATTGGGCGATCGGCGTCGTGGCGCCGTCGAAGGCCAAGTCGATGGAGATCGAGTTCATCGGCTCGCCGCATTTGCCCGACGACCTGCAAGGAACGATGGTCAAATCGATTTACGTCGCTTCGTATGTCGATTTCAGCCGGCTCAGTGATCACGGCTCCGGTTTTGTTGGCGAGCTGGGAGGGGAGCTGATTTCGTCGTCTTCGACGATGTTT
>DATJTR010000575.1:0-8365 GCA_035503215.1 Pirellulales bacterium | reverse complement strand
TTGGCTCGCAACGCCAAGTCAATGACTCATATACACTTGCGCTCGCGGCGGCCGACAACGGCTCGTAAAACGGACGCGAGTTACTACACTTAGGAGTTTTAGATTCTCGCCCGGCGATAAGTCGTCCCCCCGCCTCAGGTTTCGCCGCGCGCCCCGGAATGACATCCCCTCTGGCCCCGACGAGTACACCGCTCTCCATGGATTCTGTCATCGAAGCCCGCGGCCTGACGAAAGTCTACGACGAAGGGGTCCAGGTTCATGCGCTGCGTGGCGTCGATCTGCATATCGCGCGGGGCAGTTTCGTGGCCATCATGGGGCCGTCGGGATCGGGAAAGAGCACGCTGCTCAATATTCTCGGCGCGCTCGAAGTGCCAACCGAAGGAGAATTGCTGATCGACGGCACGCTCATCAGCCGGCTGGCCGACGACGAGCGAACGTTGTTCCGGCGGCGGCGGATCGGCTTCGTGTTTCAGCAGTTCAATCTGCTGCCGATTTTTTCGGCCGTGGAAAACGTGGCCGTGCCGCTGCGGTTGGAAGGAATTCATCCCTCGGAAGCCCGCCGACGGGCGGTGGAAATGCTCGGCACGGTCGGACTTGCCGACCGGCGGGATCACTTTCCCAGCCAGCTTTCGGGCGGCGAGCAGCAACGCGTGGCGGTGGCCCGGGCGCTGATTACCAATCCGGCGATCATTCTGGCCGACGAGCCGACCGGCAATTTGGACAGTGCCAACGGCGAATTGGTGATCAGCATCTTGCGGGACCTGGTCGACCGGCTCGGTCAGACGGTGGTGCTCGTGACCCACGACGCCTCGGTGGCCGGCCGTAGCGATCGCGTGATCGGTGTGAAGGATGGGTTGATCGTCGGCGATCATCCCCCACACGATGCCGCGCTGGCCGCCACCGGCTCGGAGCCGCGGCCATGATGACCCTGCGTGATGCATGGCGCGAGCTGTTGCGCCGGCCGGGGCGAACGCTGCTCAGCCTGCTCAGCGTGGTGATTGCCGTGGCGGCGCTGGTCGCGGTGTCGGCGGCCACGGCGACGACCCGACAGGCCTACCAGCAAGTGTTTCGGGCCTTGGCCGGAGATGCCGCCGTCGAAATCGTGGCGGCGGGCGGAGGGCCCTTCGACCAGTCGAAAGCCGAGGCCGTCGAAAAGCTGCCGGGGGTCCGCACCGTGCTGCCCGTGGTCAATCGGATTACGTTCCTGCGTACCCAGGGCAAGCGCGCCAAGGTGTTGGTCGAGGGAATCGTCCCCACGGAGGCCGAATCGATCGGCGGCTTCAATCTCTCGGCCGGTGATTGGCCGAGCGAAGCGAACGACATCATGGTCGACGCCCAGTTGGCCGACAGCTTGTCGTTGAAGGTCGGCGACGAGGCAAAGCTGATGCTGTCGGGCCACGGGCTGCGGGGCATGCTGCGGACCGTCCGCATCGCGGGACTCGTCAAGCCGAACGACGCTTCGCGGCTGCTGCAAGGCGGCATGGTGCTGGCCCCGGTCAAGCGGCTGCAACGCTGGGTCGGACTCAAAGACGAAGTCGATTCGCTGCACTTGTATCTCGACGACGGAGCGACGGCTCAAACCGTAATCGACGAGGCGACCAAGGTCCTGCCCCCCGAGCTCTCGGCCAAAGTGCCGGCAGCCCAGTTGGGCCTGGCCGAAGAATCGACGAAGCTCACTCAAGTCAGTTTGAATTTGACGAGCACGCTTTCGTTCACCACGGCGGTGTTCATCGTGCTAAACATTTTTTTGATGAGCGTCGGCGAGCGCAGGCGGCAGATCTCGATCTTGCGGGCGATCGGTGCCACGCGGCAGCAAATCTTGGTCATGGTGACGAGCGAGGCGGCGCTGCTGGGGGTCGTCGGCGCAGCATTGGGGATTCCGGCTGGGATTCACGGCGGCCGGCTGCTGTCGGGTACGATGGCGCAGATGCTGCAAATCGAGTTGCCCGAGCAGCCGATCTTGCGCTGGCCGCTGTTGGCAGGAGCGATTTTGGGGCCGGTGTTGTGTCTTATCGGCGCTTGGTATCCCGCGCAGAAGGCGAGCGAGGTTTCGCCCCTCGAAGGATTGCGACCGCACGTCGCCGCGCGATCGCGAGGAACCTATCGGCGGTCGGCCACGGCGGGCGCGTTTGTGTTTGCAATCAGCTCGGTGCTGGCCGCCGTCTGCATTTTCGGCCTGGCGCCGATGTGGCTGGCAATCGGCACGGTGATTTCCTCGTTGGTTTCGGTCGTCCTGCTGCTGCCGGCGCTGTTGGGGCCGGCCGTGCGGCTGGTGACGCGGCTGTTCTCCAGGTTCAGCGGGTTCCCCTTGGAGATCGCCGAGCGGCTCGTCGTCCGCGAAACCGGCCGCAGCTCGCTCACCGTAGGCGTGCTGTTCATGGCGGTGGCAGCCGGACTGGGAACGAGTAACGCGGTGCTCAGCATTACCCAAGACGTTCACGACTGGCACGATCAAACGCTGACGGCGGATTTCTTGCTGCGGGTGATGGTGCCCGACACGACGGTGCGGAACTCCGTCAGCATGCCCGAGGAACTCGATGCCGAACTCAAGGCGCTACCGGGCATCGCGCGAGTCGACACGGCGCGGGCAATGACGGCCGAGGCCGCCGGATACGACTGTTTGATGCTGGCACGCAATTTCAAGCTCTACGACAAACTGCCGCTCATGGCGGTCGGCGGCGATGGGCAACGTGTGCTGAAAAACCTGCAAGAGGGAGAGGTGGCGGTGGGGTCGGTGCTGGCGCAACGGGCGAAATTGCAAGCCGGGGACACGCTCCAATTGCAATTTGGCGGCGAGACCCAAACGCTCCGCGTCGCAGGCGTTGTGAACGACTACACGGCCGGCGGACGAATGGTTTACATCGACCGGGCGACGGCCGAAGCGAAATTTGGCGTGACTGGGGTCGATGCATATTTGATCGACACCGTTCATCCGACCCCGCCGGAGCTTACCGAGAAACTGACGGCTCTCGCCGAGCGCGACGGACTTCTCTTGAACTCTTTCGCGCAAATTCGCGACCGCGTCGACCACATGGTGTCCGGCGTTGTGGGCGGATTGTGGGTACTGTTGGCGCTCGGTCTGTTGGTCGGGGCGCTCGGCGTCGTCAACACGCTGACGATGAACGTGCTCGAGCAAACGCAGGAACTGGGGATGCTGCGGGCGATTGGCATGACCCGGTTGCTGCTCATGCGCACCGTACTGGCTCAGGCGCTGTTGATCGGTTTGTTAGGTTTGGCGATGGGGGCCGCCAGCGGTTTTCTGCTGGCCGCCACGATCAACTTGAGCCTGGCCTCGCTTTTCGGCCATTACGTGCACTTCGCGCTGCGGCCCGATCTGGTAGCCCTGCTGCTCAGTGGCGCGCTGGCGATCGTGCTGCTCGCGGCACTCGCGCCCGCCTGGCGGGCGGCACGGCTGAAGCCGATCGTCGCCATGCGCAGCGAATAGCCGGCCGCCGGCTCGGGCAGGCAATCGGTTCGGCTCGACTGCCCGATTCGATCGTTTACAGCCGGGGCGGCGGCGGCTTCACCGCGTCGTGAAACGGGGGCGTGCCGACGACTTTCAGTTTGCGCTTAAAGATCCGGTCGCCGGCGGCAGCGAACAAGGTGTCGAATTTCTCGCCGCCGAAGCAGACGTCGGTCGGCGTACCAACGGGCAGGGGCAGAATGAAATACACCCGGCCGGTCTGATCGCAGACTTGCACCCCCATGTTCGTGGCAACATACAGCCGAGCCCCGTTGTCGCTGGCCAGGCCGCCCGGTGCGGCATTGTCGGCGGGCTCGGGAACGTGCAAATAGTGGAAGCGCTGGCCGTTTAGAAGTGCGCCGCCCGGTCCGATCTGATAGCTGTAGATCCAGTGCGAGCGGCCCTCGGCGACGAGCAGCAGCGATTGATCGCAGGAAAGGGTGATACCGGTCGGGTATTTTAGCCCGGTCTCGACCACTTTCTTTTCACCTTTGGGGCTGATGTACCAAACCTTGCTGGCGTGTTCGCTCGAATCGGGCGCGGTCACATATTGCGACCCGTCGCGGCAAACGACCAGACGGCACCCGTGAATCGCGGGATCGGCTTTCGCTGTGTCGCCGGCTTTGGTCGCGGCTTGGACGCCGTCGAGTTTCTCGCCAACCGAAAAAAGCTGACCGCTGTCGCTGAACGCCTGGCCGCTAATTCCCGCGACTCGCTCACCGGTCGGGGCGACCTTGCCGGCCCCATCGATGCGATAATCCTTGCCGGTGGCCGCGTCGGAAAACACGACTTCGCCCGAGGGGTTGGCGGCCAGCCCGGCGACGCTCTGGAAACCGTCGGCGACGAGCTTCCAGGGCTCGTCGGGATAGAGAGCGGTTTGCATTTCGGGAGAGCCGAGGCCCAACTTGACCGGAGCTGGCCAATCTTTCCACAGCCAGCGCATGGCGTCGGCAAAGATGGCGGTCCCCTGGTCGGTGTTGTGCCCACCTTCGCCCCAGGCGTGGTTGACCTCGTAGCCGGCAAACACGAGCGCGCGCTCCATCATTTGATTGGCGAACCACCAGTCGCCGGCAAAGATGTTTTGATCGGTCGATCCATCCTGCAGGAAAACGCGGAGTGGCCGGGGATCGGTCTTGCGGATCAGGGTGGGGTAGCGATCGGCTCCACGCAGCCCGACGTAGGTGCCGATCGTGCTAAAGACGCGGTGAAACTGGTCGGGGCGTTGCCAGGCGGCGGTGAAGGCGCACACCGCTCCACTGCTCGCTCCCGCGATCGAGCGATCGTTGCCGTCGTGCGAAAGATGGATCGCCCGCCCGTCGGCGGTCGACATGCGTTCGACGACGGGCAACAGCTCATCGACGAGGAACGTGACGTAACGATCGTCGGGCGTGTCGTACTCCACGGCCCGATCAAAGCGGTCGCCGGCGGCCGGATCGCGGGCCGCCAGGCGACCCCATTTCACGAACACGCCGATCGTGACCGGCATTTGTTTCTCGTGAATCAAGCGGTCGAAAACCGCCGGGGCGTTGTACTGGATGCCGTCTTGATTCACGTAGAGGCAAGCCGGCCGGCTGGGATCGTACTGCCGGGGAACGTAGACCCAAAAATCGCGAACCGTGCCCGGGAAAACCTTGCTGTCGGCAAATTGGTGCTGGGTCACTTCGCCCGCGGGGGGCGCGGCCGGCGCCGGATCGTCGGCGCGCAGGGGAGCAACCGCCGAGGAAAGACCAAGCAGACCCCAAACTAAAACGGAGCGGGAAACGGCGATTCTCATCGGCGCACGGTGTCCTCAAAACAACCATCGGGATGGCGGCTGCCGCTCGAACTAAGCGACGCCATTCTTACGAAACCATTCCAACATCCGCTTCCAGCCGTCGGCGGCAGGCCCGGGGCGATAACTCTCGCGGTAGTCGGCGAAGAAGGCGTGCGGCGTATCGGGGTAGACCACGATCTCGCTTGGCTTGCCAGCCTTTTTGATCGCTTCGCGCATCTGTTCGACGTGCTCGGGCTTGATGCCGTTGTCGGCCCCGCCGTAGAGGCCAAGCACCGGGGCATTCAGCGAGCCGGCCAAATCGACCGGGTATTTGGGCTGCAATTCACTCGGCGGGCCCGGCGGCACCAGGCGGCCGTACCAGGCGACCCCGGCCTTGAGCCTGGGATTGTGGGCGGAATAGAGCCAGACGATTCGCCCACCCCAGCAGAAGCCGGTGATGCCCAACTTGTCGGTGTTGCCCACGCCGGTTTTTTTGGCCCAGGCGACCGTGGCGTCGAGATCGGACATCACCTGCTTGTCGGGAACTTTGGAAACGACAGAAGAGATGATCTCCTTGAAATCGGTGATCTTCGAGACGTCGCCTTGCCGGGCGTAGAGTTCCGGCGCGATGGCCAAATAGCCGAGCTTGGCCAGGCGGCGGCAAACATCCTTGATGTGTTCGTGAACGCCGAAAATCTCTTGGATCACCAGCACGGTTGGCAGGTTCTTGCCGCCGGCCGGCTGTGCGCGGTAGGCGGGAATCTCGCCGTCGGAAACGGGAATTTTTACCTCGCCGGCATCCAAACCATTGCTGTCGGTGGTGATCGTCTCGGCCGCAATGGGATGAGTGGCCAGCGCGAACCCGGCCGCCAGGGTGGTGACCACAAAGCCGCGGCGAGTGAAATCGACGCGCGGCAACAGGCAGAGCAGTTCGTCGTTCATCTCGTCGTGCATCTCGGCGCTCCTTCGGAAAGAGAAGCCTCACCGGTGGGTGAGGGGAGGGTGTCTGGAGGCGTGTGCAGTTTGGACGGCGGCCGAGCGGCCGTCAAGCAGCTTGCCGGAGGCGATGCCCGCAGCGCCGAAGGAGGGGTAGACGCGGAGCGCGCCAGGCGATTCCCCGCCTGTGGAAAAGGAGGCCGGCCGACGAACGGCAGCTTTATTCCGCTTCGTCCGCTCCCGATTGCAAAATGCGGTAGAGCGTGCGCCGGCTGATGCCCAAGGCGTGGGCGGCCGCGGCCTTATTGCCGTGGCACTCGTGCACGGCTTCGCGAACCAGACGCTGTTTCCAGTCGCGGAGATTGCCTCCCAGCGCCCCCTTGCGGAAACCTTCGCCATGCGGCGGGTGGAGTAAGCGGGTGACGCCGGTGGCCTGTCGCTCGGCCGCTGCGGGAATCACTTCGGCCTGCGCCTGCCGCTGGACGTTGGCCCGGGCACGTTCCAGGGCGGAGACGATCTTCAAATCGCTGATCGGCTTGAGCACGAAATCGGCTACGCGGTGCCGCAGAGCTTCGATCGACGTTTCCAGGGATGCGTGGGCCGCGACCACGACCGCCTGGCTCGTGGGCCAACGCCGCCGCGTGGCACACACGAGCGAAATGCCTTCACCGTCGGCGAGCGACAACTCGGTGAACAAAACTTCGATCGGACGGCGCTCGACTTCCGCCATCGCCGCGGCAATGTCGGAGGCCGCGACAGGCGTACATCCGTGGGCAGCGAGAATCTCGGAAAGCCGCTGCCTGACGTTCGAATCGCCGTCAACGATCAGTGTTGTGATAGGTGCCGCCATGGGATCCGTCTCATCCGGATGCCGGTGGAGCTCATGCTCGCCATACCGTGGCTCGGTATTCAAGTCAGCCGCTGCGAATGAATACTTAAGCTATAGATTGCTTCGCCTACCTCAGCACTGGCAATCGACTTTTTTCCGCAAAAATGCGGTAGACCGCAAACGCCAGCGCGGCACTGGCAGCAGCCGCAAACCGGCAGCGACCGATGGCCGATTATCGCGCATCCCAAATCCCGGATTTCGCGTTGAAAGCGCGCGAGAATCGCGCAGCAAAGCGGACCGTGCGGCAGATGGCGCCTCGGGCCGCGCCCCGCCGCGTTGTGGGCGCCCGGTTAGAACGCGTACCCGCCGAAGGCGGGATAGCCGGAACCGAAGCCGTAAGCACCGTACCCGAAGCCGCCCGCCTCACCGTAGCCGGCGTAGCCGCCGCCGCCATAGCCGAAGCCAAAACCGACGCCGATCGGGAAGTTTTCCTCGTAGTATCCCCAGGGAATCCAAGCGCCTGGACCGTTGGGACCAAAATACTTCTCGTAAGGAATTTGGACCGATTGGGCTTTCTTCTGGAATTGATCGACCCGCTTGCCGCTCTTGGGGTCGACGGTGTACGGACCGTCGTCGAAGATCCAGTCTTTGGCGGCGTGGCTTTGGGACAAGCCGAGGGTAAAAGTGACGATTGTAGCGATCAGAATGGCGCGCAGGGGCATGATGGTCTCTCCTTAGGTGAGCAGGCTCCGCCGCGAGTTTTGTCATCACGGACGGGTGCATCTCAAGCATAGGTCATATCCGGCGCCTTGCGTTGGCCGGACGGAATAAGCCGACTTTGCGGCGCGGGGTCCGAGAGGACTCAAATGGGCCGGTGCTTGACGCCTGCGCAAACCGCCTGTAGGTTAAATTTTACCCCTCCGCTAGAGACGACTTGCCGGCTGTGGTCGCGATTTGCGGTCGTTGCCGGTCTCGTGCCAACCCCCACGGTGCCCGAGAATTGCGGTTAGCGAGCGGAGTGCGGTCGAGCGTTGCGCCCAGTGGCGGGGCTTTTCTAATCGCGCCTGCCGCGATGGTGAACGGCTCGAACGTTTTTGAAACGCGATTCTCAGAGCAACGTTTTTTCTGGTCCACGGCTGCCGACCGATTCGCCAGCATGAATCGGGTTGCGGTGGCCGGGGTTTGCGCATTTTCCCTCCCTGGATCGATGTAGAAGAGAGGCCGGCATGTTACGGCGATCATGGATCAACAAGTTAGCGGTTCGTCGCGGAAGTTTCGTCGCCTTGGCGTTGGCGGCTTCCCTCGGCTGGACGCAACGCGCGTCGGCGGCCGGTGGCGAGGAAGCAGCCAGCAGTTCCAGTTCGGCCAAAAGCGCGGCCGCGCG
>DATJTR010000574.1:0-14610 GCA_035503215.1 Pirellulales bacterium | reverse complement strand
GCCGCGACCCAGCGATCGGCGTGGTCGCGGTGCGTGCCCGCTTCCCGCTCCTTGGCCGCGGCGGACAACAGGCCATCGACGGTTTTCTCGTCTTCGAGCAGGGCCTTGCCGGCGTCGCCCAAACCTTCCCACCCGTCGGCCTCTTCGAGTGCCGTGCCGAGCACGCCCAGGAGCTCTTCCTTGGGGCCTACGGTTCGCAGCAGGGCAATAAAGCCCTGCAAGGCTTCGATGGCCGGGCCGCGTTCGCCAGAGGGCGTGCAAAGCTGGCGGTAGAGGGGTTCGGCGAGATCGGTTTTGCCGGCTTTGCGGTATGTTTCGGCCAGGTAATAGGTCAGCGAGGCGTTGGCCGGATTGGCCGCGTGCAGTTTCTCCAGCCGGCCCTGCAGTTGGTCCGCGTGGCCGGTGTCGGCGAGGAGCTTGGCCAGAAGCTGGTAGGGCTCGATTCCCTGGCCCTCTAATTTGCCGTCGAGTGATTTCTCGAGCAGGGTCAGGGCGGCGGCCGCTTCGTGGCGACGGGCGTCGATGCGAGCCAGGTTGTAGGCCAATAGGGCGTCGTCGGCCTTCGATTGGTTGGCCTTTTCGAAGGCGGCTTGGGCGGCCGTCAGGCGGTCGGCAGAAAGATAGCATTCGCCGAACAACTGATAAGTCATTTCCCCTTTACTCAAGATGACCTTGCGGAGCGATTCGTTCTTGCCCAACTGGGCGGGATCGTTCAGCGCCGCGTCGACTTTGGCGAACTCTTCGGCCGCTTGGGCGTATTGCTGCGTCATGTAATAGAGCCGGCCCAGCTCCATCCACAAGAGCACGCTGCCGGGCGTGACCTTGCCGCCGGCCTCCATCTTTTCCACGCGCTGGCAAATCGCCAGAGCGCCTTGCATGTCGTCCTGATCGGCCAATTCGAGGCCTACCCGGCGCAGCAGAATCGCGTCGTCCGCGTCATCGCTCACCAGCAGTTGAGCGTAGCGGCCAGCCTCGGCGCGGCGATCGAGATTGAACGCCAACACGATGATTCGCCGCAAGACCGCGGCCGAACCTGGCTCGGCCTGCACGGCCCGCTGATAAAGCCGCAAGGCTTGTTCATAATCTTGCCGCTGCTCGTGCGCACGGGCCGACGCAAACAGCACCGTGGCGTCGATGCGATCTTGATCGGCTTCGTCGCGCTTGGTTCGCTCGACGAGCGGCTCGGGACGATCCTGGAGCTGCGCGGAGTCGAGCTCGCCGTCGCCAACCGGCGGAGCATCGGTTGCCGGCCGATCGGTCGCAGCGCGATCGGCAGCCGCGGCAAGGCCGGTGGCCAGCAAAACCGCCATGGCGATCGCACCGCGAACGCAAGCGGCAAAGACCCACTGGGAGAAACGCCGGCCGCCGTCGGAAACAGAGCCGGAACGGCAAGGATGGATCGTTTTGGCTGCCATATCTCTATCTTCGGCTCCCTGGCTTGGCAGGCAAGGCTTTGGATCGCATCGGGCCGCGCCACGCCCAGCGGCGAATCACGGCCATCGCGCCACGCCGCGGGCACGGCGGGCTGGTGGGGACCGGGCTGGCCGGCGCGACTCCCAACAGGCCATTTTGGGGCCCATTTTCGGGGCGATTCTGGGCGGAAGCGAATCCTTTCCGGGCGCTCGTGCCTAGCGCGGCTTCCGCTTGGCGAGCGACTTGGGTCCGTGCTTCGACTTTGCGCTGACCAGTTTCTTCTTGCTGGCGTCGGCGTGCCGGGCAGCTTCGCTCCCCTTCTTTGCTCCGAGCGGGCCCTTCTTGGCCGCGGGCAATGGCTTCTCCTTGTGCTTCTCGGCGCCGTGTTTTTCGGCGCCATGTTTTTCGGTGGCGTGCTTGTCGGCAGCGTGTTTCTCGGCAGCGTGTTTCTCGGCACCCGCGGCGGCACGCGGCGCGGCGTGGGCTCCCTTCTTCTTGCCGGCCGGTTCCGGCGGTGGAGCGGGGGGCTCGACCTTTTTGGGAGTCCGCTTGGGAAAGCGCTCCTTGGCGTCGGGGGCGATCGTCAGCAAAAACTCGCGCAGTTGCGGCGAGAAAGGATTGGCGGTGAATTCGGCCCCGAGCTGATGCAACAACGAACCGAATTCCTGTCCCTTGCTCTTGGGGATTGCCCGTTCCATGCCGGGAGGATTTCCGGTGCGGAGCTCGGCGTCGTTGATCGCGCCCAGCACGTGCAGCAAGCGGAGGGTTCCCTTGTCGACGGGAATCGAGTGGCCCCCCAGCGCGGTTTGCACGGTGTAGGCCACGACGAAGGGGCTGGCGCCGTCGAGCTTTTGCAGCCGCTTGATGGCCACGCCCAGATTCTGTTTCTTCAGCGATTCGAGATCGAAGGCGTACTCCGACTCGAAGACGCTTTGCAGGATGCCCTTCAGCCGGGCGGCGGCCTCGGTGGGGGCCGAGAGCGGGGCCATCACTTCGGACAGCTCCTTCACCGTGCTGACGCGGATCTCGTTCAGATCGAAGAAGGTCTTCTTCAGCGTCTCGAGTACCGTCGCGGCGACGGCCGGCCGCGTGTCCTCCAAACAACTGGCCAGCAGCAGCGAATCGAGGACCGGCGGGTCTTTTGGCGGCAAGACGGGCTTGTAGTGCTTCTTCAGCACTTTGTGAATCTTGGTCAAAAGAGCGGTGCGATTAGGAGTCGTCATGCGTGGCGTAGCGAGGGTTGTGGTGAGGGTTATTCTTCTTCTTGAGCAGCGTCGTCGGTCGGATCTTGCCCCGAGATCGGGGGAGTGGGAGGGAGGACTTGTTGTAAAATCCGACTGATTTCCAAGGAACGCTTTACACCCAAGTCTAGCATGAAGGTCAACCGGGGGGTGTAGCGGGTATCAATCCGCTTGGCCACCTTGGATTGCAGGAATCCGGCCGCGTTTTGCAGCCCCCGCAGGCTGAGTTGCTGCCGCGAATCGTCCCCCATGATCGACACGTGGACTTTGGCCTGCCGCATGTCGGGGGAGACCTCGACGCCGGTGACCGTGACGTCGCGGACGCGCGGATCCTTCAGATCGGTCAAGATCGCCATGCTGACGACCTCGCGGATCGCTTCGGCTGCTTTTTGCGTTCGCCTGGAGGTCATGCTTCGTCAACGTTTCAGGTACGATACCGGCGGCTGCGGGGGCATGCGGCGGAGGAACACGCGCCGGGCAATGGACCGACCGCCGGCCGGAGCGGGCGCGGGCCAAGGCTTAGGAGAACGTGCGGGCGACCTCTTCGATTTTGTAGCACTCGATCACGTCCCCTTCCTTCAGGTCGTTGAAACCGCCCAGCTTGATGCCGCACTCCAAGCCTTCGCGCACTTCGCGGGCATCGTCCTTTTCGCGCTTCAACGATTCCAGGGGATAGTCGCCGATGATGCGGTTCTCGCGAATCACGCGCGCCCGGGAGTTGCGCTGAATGAGTCCCGACAGCACGCGGCAGCCGGCAATCGTGCCCACGCGGCTGATGACGAACGTGCGCTGCACCAGCGCCCGGCCGGTCGTGATTTCGCGCTGATCGGGCTTGAGCATTCCTTCCAGCGCCGCCCGCAGGTCTTCGGTCAGCTTGTAGATGATTTCGTAGCGGCGAATTTGCACGCCGTCGCGATCGGCCAGCGAGCGGGCCCCGTCGTCCGGCACGACGTTGAAGGCGATGACCACGGCGTCGGAGGCGTTGGCCAGGTGGATGTCGGCCTCGGTCACGCCGCCGACCATGGCCTGAAGCAGCTTGATCTTCACTTCGGGGTGAACGAGCTTGGACAGCTCTTTCTGGATGGCCTCGATCGAGCCGCGGGTGTCGGCCCGCAGGATGATGTTCAGCGTGGCGACTTCTTCGCTGCCCAGCCGCTCGAAGAGCGTTTCGAGCGTGACGTGCTGCACGATGTCGCGGCCCAAGGCGGCCAGGCGGCTGCGGCCGGCCGATTCCTCGGCAATCTGCCGGGCCAGGGCCACGTCGGCCACGACGTAGAAGCGGTCGCCGGCGCTGGGGGCCACGTCCAAGCCGGTGGCGTTGAGCGGCATGCTGGGGCCGGCTTCGCGGTAGGTGACGCTGCCGCGCAACGTGTCGTGCATGGCCTTGATGCGGCCGTAGGCGCTGCCGCACACCACGGCGTCGCCGACGCGAAGCGTGCCGTTCTGCACGATCAGCTTGGTCACGACGCCGCGACCCTCGTGCATTTCGGCCTCCAGGCAGGTGCCGTAGGCGTGACGGTCGGGATTCGCCCGATAGTCGTGCAATTCGGCGATGGTCAGCAGCGTTTCCACCAGTTCGTCGAGCCCCTCGCCCGTGAGGGCGCTGGTCTTGATGACTTCGGTGTCGCCGCCCCATTCGGTCGGCAGCAATTGGCTGGCGGCCAACTGCTGGTAGATTCGCTGCACGTCGAAGCCCGGCAAATCGACCTTGTTGAGGGCTACGACGATCGGCACTCCGGCGGCCCGGGCGTGGTTGATGGCTTCCTCGGTTTGCGGCATCACGCCGTCGTCGGCGGCCACGACCAGCACGGCGATGTCGGTGACATTCGCGCCGCGGGCCCGCATCTCGGTGAACGCTTCGTGGCCCGGCGTGTCGACGAACGAAATCTTGCGGCCGTCTTTTTCGATTTGATAGGCCCGAATGTGCTGCGTGATGCCGCCGCTTTCGCCGCTGGCGACATCGATGCCAATGATCTTGTCCAACAGCGACGTCTTGCCGTGGTCGACGTGACCCAGGAAGGTGATCACCGGCGGGCGGGTCACCAACTGGCTGGGATCGTCGGGGTGGGCCGTGATGGCCGAGATTTCTTTTTCGGCCAACGTCGATTCGCGGTGGAAATCGACCTCGACCCCCATTTCGACCGCCAAGAGTTCGGCCGTTTCGGGTTCGAGCACGGCGTTGATCGTCGCCATCGTGCCGATGCCAAGCAGACTCTTGATCACCTGCTGGGCGGGAACGCCGATCGCTTCCGAGAAGCTGCGGACGGTGCAAGGCAAGTGGAGCGTGACCTTGCTCTTGCGCGGCGCGGCGGTGTTGGCGCCGCTGCTGCGGCGGTTGCGCACCAGGCCCCGGCGGCGGACCGGCAGCGATTCGCCCGGTGCGTCGTCGTCTCCGCTGCGCCGACGGCTGGCGTCGCCGGTGCCGCGCTTGCGATTGAGCTGACGCTGTTCGCGATCCCCCAACAGCGGGTCGGCGCCCGGTTCGACCTTGCCGCCGCGCTTCTTGTCGCGACGGCCGGTCGTCTCGGGAGGCGCTTCGGCGGCGGCACCGCGGCGGGCGCGGTCGCGGCCGGGCAGGCCCAGCGGCAACTCGGGCTTGCCCGACGGAGGGGGCGCCGGCTCGTCGCTGGCGTCTTTGCGCTTTTGCTCGTGCTTGCGCAAGTGCTCCGACAACGGCTTGCTGCCCTGGCGATTGCCGCGCAGCGCGTCGGCGGTGAGCTTGATGTCGGGCTTTTGGGGCGCCGGTTCGGTGGGCGTCGCGTCCAACGTCGGTTGCTGAACGCTGGGCATTGGGGCCAGCTTGGGGGCGATCGGCTTGATTTGCGGTTTCGCAACTGGGGGCTTGGGCAGAGGCTCGCTGCCGTTCGTCTTTTTGCCGCCTTTGCCGAGGACGGGCATTTTATCGCTGGTGGCGCCCGGGCCGAGGTAGTCTTCGCGCCGCACTGCTGCCGGTTCGACGGGGCTTTCGATCGTGCCCGTCGCGGCGGGGCGTTTGGGCGCGGCGGACTTCCCTCCGCCGCCGCTGATGAAAGCGCGGACGCGATCGACTTCTTCGTCGGTCAAGCTGGCCAATGCCGAACCCTTGCCCGTCACACCGGCATCGGTGCAAATGTCGACCAGCACCTTGCTGTCGAGCTTGAGTTCTTTGGCCAGCGAATAAATGCGAACAGCCAATTGGCGCTCCTTAAACTCCCATCCGATCGAACGGCGCGTCGGCCGCACCGCCTCGACCGCTCCGCCCGCAGGGGCCACGCTGCCCCCGCGACAAGCGGCGTCGTCCGCGGTTTCACCGCTTGCCGGGAAGCAAGCCCCCCGAGGGCCGGCGAGTGAATGAACCGCGCTCAGTTTCCAGCAGGCCATGCACCTGGGCGAAGCGCGCGATCGGCGCTCCGATTCCGGGCGTGGCCTTTTCAGTTTACGTCAAGCAATGCTTGCCAGGCTTCTGGGTTTTTCCTTCTCGAACGTTGTTTTTTCGTAGTTTCCCTCGCGGGCCGTGGGATTAACCGACCGACACTTCTCCTTCGGCGTCCTCGCCGCCGGCGTTATCCTCGCCCGAGTTCATGGTGTGGGCAGGTTCGCCGCCTGGTTCTTCGGCCCCGGGTTCTCCGGCCCCCGTGTGAGGTTGGTTCGCGACTTCGAGTGCTTCGGTCGCGGCCGCCTCGCCCACTTGAGCTTTCTCGGCGGCTTCGGCCGCCTCGGCGGCGGCGGTGGCCGCGTCGATGCGTTCTTGCTCGCGTTGGCGGCGGCGTTCGATGGCCGCGGCTTGCTCGGCCTCTTGGGCTTTGACTTCGGCCTGGGCGACGATTTCGCTCGTCTGATCTTCGCTCAGCCCGCCCATCTCCATGAGCGCGTCGGGCTCGATGATCGACAGGTCGTCGTAGGAGAGGAAGCCCTCGCCGACCAGTTTCTCGGCCAGGGCGTCGTCGACGCCGGTGAGCGAGGAGAAGCCGCCGACGGCCCGCTCGATCGATTCGTCGAGTTCTTCGCGGGTCATGATTTCGATGTCCCAACCGCAGAGCTTGCTGGCCAGGCGGACGTTCTGCCCGCGGCGGCCGATGGCCAGCGACAACTGGTCTTCGCGGACCAGGACGATGGCCCGGCCGAGCATCTGGCAGAGGATGACTTCTTCGACCTCGGCCGGCTGCAGGGCGTTGGGAATGAGGACTTGCAGGTCGTCGCTCCAGCGGACGATGTCGATGCGCTCGCCGGCCAGTTCATCGACGATGTTCTTGATGCGATTGCCGCGCACGCCGACGCAGGCGCCGACCGAGTCGACCCGCTGGTCCGAACTGCTCACGGCGACCTTGCTGCGATAGCCTGGCTCGCGGGCCATGGCCTTGACTTCGATCACGCCGTCGGCGATTTCGGGAATTTCCTGCTCGAACAGCCGCTGCACCAACTGGGGCCGGGTGCGGCTGAGAATGACCTTGACCCGGCTGCCGGCCTTGCGGACTTCGAACACGGTGGCCCGCACGCGTTCGTTGGGGTGGTGAGTTTCGCCGGGGATTTGTTCGCTGCGGGGCAGGATGGCTTCGACGTTGTTGAGCTGGACCGTGGCGGCGCCCCCTTCGTAGCGCTGCACGACGCCGGTGATCATCTGGCCGATGAGCTCGTGATATTCGTCGTGCAGGGCGTCCCGTTCCGCTTCGCGGATCTTCTGGATCATCACCTGCTTGGCGGTTTGGGCGCCGATGCGGCCGACGGTTTCCTCGGGGTCCAAGGGGATGCCGTTGTGGGTGCCGCTGATCGAGCCGTCCTTACGGTCGATTTTGACGACGATATCTTCTTCCTCGCCGTATTGTTTCTTAGCGGCGGAGACCAGGGCGGCTTCGATTCCCTCGAAGACGATCTCCTTGTCGATGTTTTTGTCGCGATGGATCGCATCGACGATCCGCAGAATTTCGTTTGGATTCATGACTGTCGGTTTTCCTTGCGTCCGGCCCGGCGGCCGAACGATTTCGAATTGTCGGTCCAGTGGCGGCCGAAACGTCGCTCCCCGCGACAACCCCTCGGCGACAAATCGTTTCGCCGCGGGGCGGAAAGCGGGCTACGAACCGTGGGAGGCCACTGTTCCTCGCCGAATTGTAAACAGGGCGTCGGATCCGCGGGCCTGATCCACAATCCTGGCCGCGGCCACCGGCGCCGCACACAACCATCCGCACTTCAGCTTCGCTCAAGCGGGCCGGGCGAGACCTTGCTGCGCGACGAAACGACCGGGAGCCCGCGGTCGCACTTGCGCCGCCGGACCGGCAAGTCGCCCTCAAGAACCGCCCAAACCTGTTTTTGCCAAGCAACTTAGCGTTGTTTGTAATCCGGTAAACATAGCGGTCGCTGGCAAAAGTGTCAAGGAGCATCCACCCAGCGCGCTTCTCACGCGCGCGGCGAGCGAGCACACACCAAGTAACGAGCCAACAAAAAAAGCCGTCCCCACGCGTGGGAAGGCTGGCCGGAGAATTCGCTCGACGCGAATGAAATCGGACTCGATCGCTTCATTCTCCCGCGCAAAGGCCGCCTGGCCGCTCGACGCCGCAAAGACATTCTAGCGCTGCGGAGTGGTCGAGGCAAAAGACGGGCCGTGCTCGCCGCGGCACGATATCGGTTCTTCAAGTTTGTTCTTCAGCGCGGCTCTTCGCGGCTGCACTGTCTCGTGTGGAATCGCCTGGAGTAGAATTGGCGGCCTCGCAGAGCGGCCAGCGCCGTGCGCGGAAAACATCGGGGACCGCCGGACTAACCCATGACACACCTTCTTGTCGGCACGCCCTGCTACGGGGGCGTCGTGACGACCGAATATCTGGCGTCGCTGCTGGGCCTGCAGCGCGAACTCGCGCAGCGCAGCATCGGCTTTACCTTGGAAATGCCCGCCAGCAGCTTGATCACGGTGGCGCGCAACTACGTGGTCTCCAAGGTCCTGGCGAACCCGCAGATATCGCACTTGTTGTTCATCGATGCCGATCTTGGTTTCGACCCCGCCGTGGTCCCGCGCTATCTCGCCCTCGAGAAGGACGTCGTGGCCGGGATTTATCCGATCAAAGCCATGAACTGGGCGGCCGTACGGCAGTTGCCGGCCGCAAGTCCCTTGGCCGGCGCGTTCCACTACGCGGTGACCTTGCCCGACGAAGAGCAGACCCTGGTCGAGGGATTCGTGAGAGCCGAATATGCCGCCACCGGCTTCATGCTCATTCGCCGCCAGGTGCTGGAGCGGATGGTGGCCGAGCATCCCGAGCTGAAATACCGGCACAGCTATGCCCATCTGCCCAGCCAAACCGCGACGGCCGACCACCTCTACGCGCTGTTCGACACCGCGCTCGACGTCGGCGAGCAGGTCTATCTTCCCGAGGATTACGCCTTTTGCCGGCGCTGGCGGGCGCTGGGCGGGGAGATTTGGGTCGATGCCTTCAGCCGATTCCGGCACGTCGGACAATTGGCTTTCCCGGGGGACTATTCGGTCTTCGTCCGCGGGCTCGGCGGACAGCAGCCGGGCGGCGCGTGAAAGCCGCTAGTCGACGATCTGGGTCGATGCATTGGCGGTGACCGCCTGCGCCAGGCCGGGGGCTGCGACTTCGACCTCGACGGTGCCCGTCCCCGCGGTGAGCGCCCGGATCTGCAATTCAAAGGTGATCGTTTCGCCGGCTCGGATTTCAGAAATCGGCTTGAAACGCACCTGTCGTGGAAAGCTGGTGCCGGCTACGGGGCTGGCGACGATCTTGTCGAGCTGCAACTCCTGCGAGATCCGCACCGACGCGACGACTTGCTGCAGCGGGACGCTGCCGGCGTTGGTGACCACGATTTGATAGATCGTTTCGCCATCGACCCGAATCGGATCGGTTTGCTCGGCGATCGAAACGGTCAGATTGCCCGGTGCAGGGGTCGAGGCGGCAGGAGGCGCGGCCGGGGTGGTGGGGTTGGCGGAAATCTGCAGGCAGGCTTCATCGCCCTCTTGCACGCCGCCGTCGGCGGTGACCGTGACGCGGTTGCAGGCCTTGGCGGCCTCTTTCACGCAGCGGCATTGCAGAGTCCAGGTTTTCGTGGCGCCCGGAGCGAGCGAATCGAGCGTCCAAACGAGCGCTCCGCCCCGCCATTGCGGCGTGGGAGTCGCCGAGTCGGCTTCCAGGCTGGTTTCGAAATTGTTGGCCACCACCAGGTTCGTGAGCGGGGCATTGCCCGTGTTGGTGACCGTGATGGTGAACGGAGCCAGTTCGTCGAGCTTGCGGCTGTCGGGACCGCCGACTTGCACCGACAGTTTGCCCACGCCTTGCGGCGCGGCCGGAGGCGCGGGCTGCGTAGCCGGCGGTTCGTCCGCCGGTTCGTTCGCTGGGGGATTGGCTGGAGGCGAGGCGGGGGGCGTGGCCGGCGGCATGACGGCCGGGGCCTGACGGTCGGGAACCGTCAGACAAGTATGGGCTTCGCCGCGGAGGCCACCTTCGGCCGTGATCGTGACGTCCTGGCAAGCCTGGCCCGACTGCACGACCTGGAAGGTGACGGCCAACTGCCGCGACTGGCGAGGCGGAATATCTTCTTGCAGATCGCGTTCGATGGCGCCGGCGGTGGCCACGGAGTGGTGCAGGCCGGGATCGAAGCGATCGGAGACGACGACGTGCGTGAGCGTGGCGTCGCTTTGATTCGCAATGTCGATCGTGTAGGTCACCTGGCTGCCGACTTCGGCGGTTTGCGGGCCGAGGATCGACACGTTCAGTTGTCCCGCCGCGGCCACGGTGCTGACGCAGTCCCGACCGGTTAGCCCGCCGCCGCTGATCGAGGCGCAGTAGTTCAGCGTGCCCGGTTCGACGACGCGATAATTGGTTTCGATCACGGTGCTCTGGCCGGGGGCCAGGTTGGGGAAACGCCAGGTCTGGCCGGCCGGGGTCGAATCGGCGGCGGGATTGCTATTCAGATAAACCAATCCGGCCGGCGCATCGTCGTTGACGACCACGTCGCTCGCAGGAGTGGTGAGGGGATTGGTGACCGTGATCCGATAGGTCACCGTCGCGCCGACTCCGGCCTGCGACGGGCCCGTGGCCCGCAGGGCCGACGCCGGCGGAGTGGCCGGAGGCGCGCCGATGGCCGGCGGCAAGGCCGAGGGGGGCACGGTCGCCCCTGGGGCGGCCGTGAGGGGGACGGTCGCAGGCGGGATCGCGCCATCGGCACCGGTCCACGTTTGCAGGACCGTGCCCGAGCCGACCGTGAGTGCTCGGCCGCCGGCACCGGCAGCATCGGCGGGCCGAATGACTTGGATGCTGACCTGATTCGTGCCTGGGGCGGGGGCGGTTTCGAAGATTTCGGCCGTGGCTTTGCCGGTCGAGTCGGTGACCACCTCCAGGATGTTGGAGCCCTGAGGGGCGAAACCGGCTGGCGGTCCGCCGGTCACTTCGTAGCGCACGGTCCAGCCCACTAGCGGCGTGCCGTCGGTTTGACGAGTGACGGTGGTGACCAGTGGGCGACGGCTGCCGGCCGGATCGATGGCCGGCGAGGGAAAGATCCACTGAGCGTCGAGCCAATAGATCGTGCCGGTCTGCTGCCGGTGATCCCAACCTTTCACGTCGGGGGCGAAAGCGGTGACGAAAGTCGTCCCTTCGACGGGCGAGCCAATGGTGACCCACGATTGCCCTTCGCGGACCGTGACGTCGTCGGCCGGGGAGGGGGTGCCGCGGTTGAGCACCGCTGACGAGCCGAGGGTGGAATTGATGACGTAGGTGTTGTTCACCTTCTTCGGCAAACCGCGCAGCGCGTCCAAACCGGTCCGGCTGCCGGGCGAAATGAATTGCCCGACGCCTCCCGGCGAAATCATCCATTCCATCCGCTCGCGGGCCACGCCATAGCCGCGTGGATCCATGACCGTCGAGATCATCAGCACTTCGGTATTGACCGGTGCGACGACCTGCGTGGGGCTGATCGATACGCCACTTTGCGGCACCAACACCACGCCGTTGGCGTCGGTCGGCAACACGGGGGCGATCACCGCCGGGGCTGCGGCGACCGGCGCAGTGGCCGCTGGCGGCGGAGGGACCGGAGGGGAAACGACGGGGGCCAGCGGCGGCGGACCGGCCGGCGCATAGGGAGGCGCCGTGGTCAGGGCCGGGGCCGGGTCGGGGTTGCCATGCAGGAAGATGTGGTTGCCCGTCGGATCGATGTGCGGGCAACAGGCACCGAGCGAGTCGAGGCAGCGGAAGCAGGCGCAGCCGTAGCCGGTGAGTGCCAGAAGCACCCCGGCCAGCGCCAGACGCCAATCGATCCGCCGGATCCGTGCCACGACTGTTTGTTCCTGTCCTTTACTAAACGATCTCAAGCGCGAGCGGCCTACCATTCGGGCGCGCAGCCACGGTGGTGGCGGACCGACCCCGCTAAGTGAAAGCTACCATGCTGTTTTGGCAACATGGTGAATTTCTGCAACCTCGGCCTTTGGCCGGCTGTGCGCAAGCGGCACGACTTCGGCGATCGCTGTAAACGGCCCCGTCGCGAGCGGCAGAAGCGTTACATTCGTCACGCCGCAGAGGGTGGTGGCAGCCGCTATAGAAAGGCGAAAGCGCGGCGGTAGAATGCGGGGAGCCTTCGAAAAAGAGGATGGGGTGCCGCCGTCTCGCCTGACGGGCGCGAACGGTGTTGGCGTGGGTTCGCCCGCTGTGCACGAGTCCTCTGGGGACTGGTGGACGGTGGGTTCTCCTTACGCGCGTTGCCGTCCGCACTTGTGCGGACCCCATCCTCATTTTTCGATTTTGTCAGGACTCGATGTGGAGCGATCGCGCGGGGGCGTTCCGCCGCCGGCGCGAAGGCCCGGTTCCGGTCCCGCCTAGCGGTGGCCGAAAATCCCCGTGGCGTACCAGATGCCGTTGCGGCCGCGCTGAATGTCGAAGCCGAACAGCGGGTGTCGGGACCGGACGGCATCCCAGTGGCCAGGCGAATGCCGCCAACTGTCGACGCAATCGATGCAGGCCTCGACCAGCGGTTCCGACGGCCAGCTCTCGGCGACCACTTCTTTGGCGTCGCTGATCCGCGGGACGCGGGAACTGATGCGGTGGACCCGCGAATCCCAGTTCTGATGGCCTTGGACCAGGACCGCCGCCTGGTAGTGCGACTGACGATTGGCCTCGTCGGCTAGCACGCCGTGGAACTGTCCCTGGGTGCTGGCCGGCGCCTCGGGATGAATCCGCACGGCGTAGATCATCGTCCGCTGGGTCAAAGTGCCCGGGGGAAGATTGAGGATCGTCGACAGCACGGGCCGCTTGTAGTAGCGACCCGTCATGAAGGGGAACGTGCTGACGACGTGGCCGTAGTAATCTGCCTTCGGATGGGCCAAGTCGATGATCGCCACGCCCGGTCGGCCCAGCATTTCGGCGAACGCGCCGTGGGAGAGCAGCCGGATCGGCTTGCCCCCGCTGTGGATTACGGCGTCGGTCGGCAATTTGACCAGGACGAAATCGCGAAGGAGCTTTTCGCGATTGGCGGAATCGGTGAGCGAGCGTTGCTCGAAGGCCACCTGTTCGGCCGGCCACTTCGGGTCGCAGAACAGAACGAACATGTTCCGCTGCTGCTCGACCGCCGCTTCCATGGCCTGGTGGTAGTCGTCGTGCCAGGCGATCGCCGGGAGGCCGGCCGTGTCGACGTCTTCGTCAACCGACTGGGCGGCCTCGGTGGCGGCTGCATCGGCGACGGCCGGTTCGCTGCTAGCCACTTCGGTGGCTGCCGGTTCGGTGCCTGTGGCTTCGGCGGCACTCGATTGGTCGGCAGGCGGAGTGGCCTCGGCGGGGGCCGGGGTTTCGGCCGTGGGCTGTTCGGGCTTGGGCTGCTCGGCCGGCGGCAGTTCGGCCGACGGCTTCCCGACCGTAGAGGGTTCGTCGAAGCTAGCAGTGGTCACGCCAGCCGGCGTTTCGGGCTTGGCTGTTTCGGCAGTCCCGCTGCCATCGGCTGCCGAGTCAGTCGAAAGAGCCGATGCGCCGTTGCCGGCCGATTCGGCCAGGAACTGCGGTTCGCGCGGCGCCGAGCCGGCAGAGAGCGGTTCGACATCGCGGCGTTGGCCGTTCGCCTCCGGGTTGTGCCAGATGCTGGTCGCCATCGAAAAGGCGGAGCCGAGTAAAAACGCGGTACACAATGCAGCGGCTTTTTTTGCGCCCATTGTTCCAATTCTCCAAGGGCCTTGATTAGTCAACGTGCCGAGCTCGTGGCAAAAACCACGACAGCACGACTCGTTCCATTTGCGGAAAAACCGGTGATTTGGGAGGGCTGTGACGACGGACAATGTGCTAAGGGTTAAGCCGGTGTGAAAGCAAGGTGCGCGTGATCGGTGGCTTGTTGGGGGGCGTGTGAACGCTGTTAGCCGGCGTCCGTGACCGGGCGAGATGGTTCTATGGTGGCAAGCGTGCGGCCGGGTTTCAACCAAGCCTTCACCCCCGAGGGGGGGATTTTCTGACCGTTTTTGGCAGAAACTAAGCTAGGATGAATGCGTAAAGTGAGTTGTTTCACGGCTTTTTCGCGTATTCGTTGAGACTGCCGATCGGGCGGAATAGACGAATTCGGATAGCTAGGACGGACGATTTTTGTTATCTAAATGCCTTGGCCTGCGCTACTTGCTGGCATTGGAAGCGTGCCGGGAAACGCTGTCATGGCTGGGTGGTCCGCCGGCCAATCCCATGTCCACGCTGAATGGCCGTGATAGATAACGCTGACCAAGGGCAGGCGGCTTGGCTGAGCGGGTCGTGGTTCCGCGCCGCTTGCGGTTGAGGAAGGACGCCGGTCCGGGATCAGTAACGGTGCGGCTGGAAACCCACCGCTTTGGCAAGCGATCGACCGCCAGGCGGACCGGTCGATCGAACACATCTATTCATCACTCGGGCAGTGCCGCCCAGAACGCACTGCCCCGCAAGACACCAGGAGGGGGCCATGCGAAGACGTCTATTTACTCCCATCGCCATCGTGTTCCTGCTTGCCGGCATCGCGCTGGGGGCAGGCGAAGCCCAGCGGGCCG
>DATJTR010000573.1:0-3860 GCA_035503215.1 Pirellulales bacterium | reverse complement strand
ATCGTCGACCACGATCCTGAGACCAGGCACACGCTGTCGACCTTGATTCGCGGCATCGACCTCGAGGTGGAGATTTTTGCCGACGCGCGAGAATTCCTGCGCGTCTGTGACGCCGACAGCCGCGGCTGCGCGGTGCTCGACGTGCGGCTGCCGCTGATGTCGGGGCTCGATCTGCAACAGGCCCTGCTGGCCCGCGGCGTGCGGCTGCCGATCATCTTTCTCTCGGCCGACGAGCCGATTCCCACGGTGTCGCGGGCGTTTCGAGCCGGGGCGATCGATGTGATCCAAAAACCGTGCGACGTCAACATGCTCTTGGAGCGGATCGGCGAAGCGATCCAGCGCGATCTAACCCAGCACGAGCGACAATCCCGGCAACTGGCCGTCTCGCGGCGGCTGGCGCAACTGAGCAAACGCGAAGTGCAGGTGATGGAATTGATCGCGGCGGGGGCCAGCACCAAATCGGCCGCCCGTCAACTCGGGATCAGCTCGAAGACGGTTGACAATCATCGCCTGCGGATTCTGCAGAAGCTGGGCGTCAGCAACCCGGTCGAGCTGGCCCGCCTCGTGCTCTCGGCGATGCCCGCGGCCGATGGCGCCGCGATGGCCTGGGGCGATGAACCGCCGGCCGCAACCGTGCCCGCCGGCGAGTGGCCGCGCGAGCCGGAAGCGGCGCTGTGCGGGGCGCGGTGAGGCGCTCCTATACCGCGGCCAGGGCACGCCGAATCCCTTCCTGCGACACCTGTGGGCAGAGACGCAGGACTTTGCGCGGGGGCGTTAGCGCCCCCTCTTGGCACACCTCCGCCACCCAAGCCAAGTCGCTCTCGCCCGGGCCATCGAACGTCTCGCCGGTGGAAATCTCCCGGTCGAGATCGAGCAAGTAATGCGTCACGTTGCGAAGGTAGTTCTCGATCGTGTTTGGATCATATTCTTCATTGGGATAAATCGCCTCGACGTCGTCGACATCAAGCTGCAAATTGCCAACGGTGTCCATGAGCCCGAATTCGTCGTCGAGCTTGAATAGCCTGGCGTTGGTCCAAAGCAAGAGAGGAATCTGTTGCTGCACGTCGCAGGCGTCGCAGATCGATCGGAAACTGGAGAGGTCGCGGAGCACCTCGCCGTTCGGATTGAAGTAGCACATCACGCCCGATACTCCGGCGAGCGCGACGACAAGTCCATTGATGAACAGCAGCTCAGGGAGCGGGTCGTAGTCCTCCGGCAACACGAGGGCGTTGTCGTCCGCCCCGGCCAGGTAGGTGCTGCGGACCCGAATGAAGCCGCGATGGGTTGGTGCAATGGTCCGCCCGTCTGGCCAGGTCCACGCGTGCTGCCGAGCGCGTTCGAAGCTGCCTGGGAACGCAAACGGCCCGAAATGGCCCATCGACCAAGCTCCGAAGATCGTCGGGTCCGACTTCGGGTCGCCCATTGCGTCTGGCCATCTGTGGTCGACGACATCGACGAGGACGGAACCGTTTACTTCAGGGCGATAGGGAACAAGAACGGACGGGCCGCCGAAGCACCACGATTCCGCGCTCGCGCCTGCCGACTCGTCGTCAACGCAATAGCCGTGCATTTCCAGCGCGGAAGTGACTTCCGCAAGCGACACCGTCGCGTCCGTAAGCAGAGTGACCCCCTGGCTGAAGAATCCTTTCGGCATGAAATGCTCCCGTTTGCCGGATCGGGGAATCGGAGGAGAAGTTCGCTAGCCGCTCGAGCGGGGCCAATGCCGATCGCCGCGCCTTTTCGGTCTCTATTGAGTCCGGCATACCGAATCGGCCGAAGGGCGACCAACGGGAGCCCTGAAAAACAGAGCTTTTGAGGTCGAACGCCGAGCCCATTCATTTGGCAGTCACCAATAGTGTAGCCATTTTTCCCAAGGCGACCACCGCGGCCCGCTTGACATATTCCCGTATAGGAATATATTGACGGCATGGCACGCTCGCCGACCACTGCCGACGCCTTTACCGCCATCGCCGAGCCAAGACGACGCGAAATCCTCGGCGCGCTGGCCAATACCGGCGGCAAGCGCGACGTCTCCTGGCTCGTCCAGCGGCTTGGCTGGCCGCAGCCGCAGGTGTCCAAGCACCTGGGAGTGCTTCGCAAGGTCGGCCTGGTGAATGTCGAGCGGCGGGGCAAACGCCGCGTGTACAGTCTCAATGGCGCGGAGTTGCGGACCGTGTACGACTGGGTCAAAGCCTATGAGCGGTTTTGGCAGCACCAGCTCCAGAGGGTCAAAGACCGTGCCGAACGGATCGAGCGCGAACGCAAAAAAGAAAACCGCCCAAACTGAAAGGGGATTTCCATGTCCGCCCTCATCGACCACGAAACCGTCCACACGCTCGAAATCCGGCACGAGATCTCCATTGCCGCACGGCCCGAGATCGCCTTCGAGGCATTGCTCGAAGAACTGGGCCCCGGCAGCCAGATGCCCGACGGCAAACCGTTTCCCATGAAGATCGAGCCCTGGCCCGGGGGCCGCTGGTATCGCGACCTGGGCGAGGCGGGGGGCCACCCCTACGGCCACCTTTGGGGACACGTGCAGGTGATCAAGGCCCCGACCCTCTTGGAACTGACCGGCCCGATGCCGATGTCGTACGCCGCGATCAATCACGTGCAATATCGCTTGACCGCCGAAGGGGCCGGCACGCGGCTGTCGCTGGTCCATCGGGCCTTGGGAGCGATCACCGAGCAGCATCGCGACGGCATGCCGTCGGGCTGGGAGCATGGCGTGAAACGCATCAAGGAAGTGGCCGAGCGCAAGGCCAAAGGCCAGGGCTGATTTTTTTCGGCAGCGGTGAGAAACCCGCTACGCTTGTCAATCGCTGATCCATGTCGATGTGGCCGTGCTCGGCCGCTCGGAGAACTTTAGAAAGAAAGGGAGTAACGCCATGACCACCACCAGCAAATCCGCGGCCGGGCATCGAGTCGTTTCGCGCGACGAGTGGCTGAAGCGGCGGATCGCCCTGTTGGCGGAAGAGAAAGAGCTAACCCGCCGCCGCGACGCGCTGGCCGGCAAGGTTCGCGAGATGCCGTGGGTGAAGGTGGACAAGCCGTACACGTTCGACGGGCCGGAGGGGAAAGTCTCGCTGGCCGATTTGTTTGGCGACAAGAACCAGTTGGTCGTTTACCACTTCATGTTCGACCCGACCTGGTCGCAAGGCTGCAAGTCATGCTCGTTCGTCGCCGACCACTACAACGGCATCGTCATCCACCTGGCCCATCGCGATATCTCGTTCCTGACGATTTCCAAGGCGCCGCTCGACCGGCTGCTAGAGTTCCGTGCCCGCATGGGCTGGACGTTTCCTTGGGTTTCGGCCGCGAACACCGATTTTAGCCGCGACTTCGGCGTCTCGTTCACCGACCAGGAACTGACCGGCGGCGACGCCGTGTACAACTTTACCGGCAAGCCGTATCCGATTCGCGAATTGCCCGGCCTGTCGGTCTTTTTCAAGGACGATGCCGGCACGGTCTTTCACACTTACTCGGTTTTCGCTCGCGGGCTGGAAGATTTTCTTACCGCCTATCGATACATCGACCTGACGCCGAAGGGGCGCGACGAGGGTGAGAACGGCGGCATGGAATGGCTGCGGCACCACGACCGTTACGACGAACCGCACTTTGTCCAGCCCTGGCTCGAACGGCCCGGCATTACGAGCCCGCTGCTCAAGTGACGGCGTTGGAGCCGGCAAGCGCGGGAGGAGAGTTTTATGTGCTGCGATTCGTGCCGCAGCTCGAATGTTTCGGCGATCGCCCGTGGGGCCGGCGTGTCGCCTACGAGACGACTGTTGGCCGCCACGCCCGCGGCCTGGCTTGGCCGCACCTTGGGGCTGATCGAGTGGGCACTCCCCGTCGCCATTTTGGCG
>DATJTR010000572.1:0-6256 GCA_035503215.1 Pirellulales bacterium | reverse complement strand
ATTCATCGCGATATCAAGCCGGCCAATCTCCTTCTATCCGAAGCGGGCGAAGTCAAACTGTCCGACTTCGGCATCGCACGGCTGTTTGGCAACACTCGCCTGACGAGCGACGGCGGAGTGCTCGGAACCGCGGAGTACATGGCCCCCGAACAAGCCGATGGCCGCGTCGTCACCGACCGCTGCGATCAATACAGTCTCGGCGGGGTGATGTACGCGCTGCTTTCCGGCCGGCCGCCGTTCCGCGCGCCCTCGCTGGTCGAAATGCTCCAGCTGCAGCGTTTCGCCGAGCCCGAGCCGGTCCGCCGCTACGCGCCGGAAACCCCTATCGAGCTCGACCAAATCATTCGCCAACTGCTGGAAAAAGATCCGCAAAAGCGGTTTGCCAATGCACTGATTCTCGGCCGCTCGCTGGAGTCGATGCGGCGGGGCTTGTCGCTGCCTCCCTCGACCGCGCGCGACGACTTCATCTTGACCGGCGAAGCGAAGGTGCCGACCGCGGGATTGATCGATCCGATCTCGCCCACCATCGCTCCGACCCACGGAGACGAGTCGATCGCCAATTCCCCAGGGCATTCGGTTCACCACCCCTATGCTCAAACTGCCGTTCATTCCGAAGCTCCCGCCTCGCCGCCGGCAAAACCGGCGACACCGCGGCCGCCCAGGCCGGTGGCGAAACCGTCTACTAAACCAACGCCGACGCCCGTGCAGCCGCCGGCCTCGCCGGAGCCGCCGGTCACGCGGTTCGTCAAAGTCGAAGAGGCACCTGCGGCCGCTCCCTGGCATCGCGAAGTTTGGTCGACCCTCATCGCCTGGCAGACGCTGCTGCTCGCGGCCATGCTGGCGGCGATCGTGGCGGTCCTCTGGTATGCGCTCAAGCCACCGTCGGCCGACGAACTGTATGCCCAAATCGAAACCGCCCTCTCCCCAGGCGATCCCAACGCGCTGCTGGCCGCCCAGCCACTGCTCGAGAAATTCGTAGACCGCTTTCCCGACAACCCCAACGCCGCGGCGGTCGGCCTGCAACTTGCCGAAGCAAAAGAACTGCGCAGTCAGCGCCAGCTCGAACTGAAGAATCGGCGGCTCAGCCGGCCCACGGTCGGCCATTCGCCGGTCGAACGGGCGTACCGCGAGGCGCTGTTCTACAAGACGCCCGATCCCGACACGGCACTCGTCCGCTTTCAGGCCCTGCTCGAACTTTATGGCCACGAGCCGGGGGCCGCCGACAACGAATGGATTCGGCTCGCCCGGGCTGAAGTCGCGGCGCTCGAAAAGCAATTGGCCGACGACCACGCGCAAGACCTGGCCGCGATCAAGGCCCAACTGGCGGCGGCCGAGGCTCAGCGGGCGACCGATCCGGCCGCGGCCCAGAAAAAATGGGAAGCCATCGTCGCGCTCTACGGCGACAAGCCCTGGGCGGCCCGCCTGGTCGACCTGGCACGGCAGTCGCTGGCCGGTACAACCGCCCCCTAAGCTCCTGCTCGGCCACCGTTTCCGACGCGCCGCCGGTTCCGCCCGGCCGCGCGATCGACTATAAGTGGAGCATGGGCACCCCCGATCACCCCACCGCCCGTTTTCCCACCACCCGCATGCGGCGGCTGCGCTACTCGCCGGCCGTGCGGCGGTTGGTTCAGGAAACGTCGCTCAGCCCGGCGAACCTGGTGCTCCCCTTGTTCGTGCGGTCGGGCCGCAATCTCCGCCAGCCGATTTCCGCGTTGCCAGGGCACTCACAGCTGTCGCCCGACCAAGTGGCCGAAGAGGTGAAAGCCGCCGCCGCGCTCGGCTTGGGCGGCGTGATCCTGTTCGGCGTCCCAGACAGTAAAGACGCCGTCGGCAGCGATTCGTACAGCGACGAGGGAATCATCCAGCGGGCGATCGAGGCAGCTAAGCGCGCCGCCGACGTGCTCGTGATCACCGACGTTTGCTTCTGCCAATACACCGATCACGGCCACTGCGGCGTGCTGGCCGAGACTCCCTTCGGCGTCGACGTCGATAACGACGCCACGCTCGAACTGCTCGCGCGCCAAGCCGCCAGCCACGCCCGCGCCGGCGCCGACATGGTCGCGCCCAGCGGCATGATGGACGGCATGGTCGCGGCCATCCGTGCCGGCCTCGACGACGCCGATTGCGGGCACGTACCGATCATGAGCTATGCCGCGAAATTCGCCAGCGCGTTTTACGGCCCCTTCCGGGCGGCCGCCGAAAGCACGCCCGGCCAGGGGGATCGTCGCGGCTATCAAATGGACCCGGCGGCCGGCATCGGCCAAGGACTGCGCGAAATGGAGCTCGATTTGGCCGAAGGGGCCGATCTGCTCATGGTCAAGCCGGCACTCGCTTATCTCGACGTGCTTCACGCTGCCCGCGAGCGTTTTCCCGGCGTGCCGCTGGCGGCGTACAACGTCTCGGGCGAATACAGCATGATCAAGGCCGCCGCGGCCCAAGGCTGGCTCGACGAACGCTCGGCGGCGCTCGAAATGCTGTTGGCCATCCGCCGCGCCGGCGCCGGCATCGTGCTGACCTACTGGGCCAAAGAAGCCGCCTCCTGGCTGGCGGAATAGCCAGCCGACGGCACTGCCGGTGGCGATCGTGAAACGAGCCATTCTCAGCGACATCCACGGCAATCTCGAAGCACTGGAGGCCGTGCTCGACGACGCCCGCAGGCAGCGGATCGACGAAATCCTTTGCCTTGGAGATGTTGTGACTTATGGGCCCAATCCGCGTGAATGCCTGGAACGCGCGATGTGCTGGCCCGCTTGCCTGCTGGGTGGAGACGATCTTGCGGTGCGCGAGGTGCTAGCCGGCCAACAGCCTAGCCGCGGACCTGTCGAGCGAGACGCCCGGCACGCTGCCTGCGCCGCGGACCAATTGCGCGTTGGACCGCCGGCCGACGTGGACCGGCGCACGCGATTTCTCAATCACCTCGACGCCACCGCGATCGTCGACGGCATGCTGTTCGTTCACGGTTCGCCGCGCTGGACGCTCGATGAACATATTTTTCCGGAAGACGTCTATAACTCACTGAAAATTGCCAAGCTGTTTGCGCTCATCGATCGGCATTGCTTTCACGGTAAAAGCCACATCCCGGGCGTCATTACGGCCGATGAAAAGTTCTATGGTCCCGACGATTGCGGCGGTCGCTACCGCCTAAGCGGCGAAAAGGCTCTTATCGACGTTGGCTCCGTCGGCCAGCCGCGCGATGGCGACCACCGCGCTTGTTATGTCATTCTCGACGACGAGATGGTTGAATTCCGGCGCGTCGAGTATCCTTTTGAGATTACGCACCGCAAACTGGAAACAAACTCTTGAGCGACCCCATTGCGATGGAACACCCACAAGGCACCCGATCGACCAGGCGGGCGAAGAGCCAGGCCGCATTTACCCGCGCCAAAGGATTGATGCCCGGGGGCGTCAACAGCCCAGCCCGTGCCTTCGGCGGAGTCGGCGGCGAACCGATTTTCTTCGAGCGTGGCGAAGGGGCTTACCTGTTCGACATCGATGGCAACCGGTACATCGACTTTATCGGCTCCTGGGGACCGATGATCCTGGGGCATGCCCATCCTCAGGTGGTCGAAGCGGTGAATGCCGCCGCGGCTCGGGGCACCAGCTTTGGCGCGCCGACCGAAGCCGAAAGCGAGCTGGCCGAGTTGATCGTCGCTGCCGTGCCCTCGATCGAAAAAGTGCGTCTCGTCAACTCCGGCACCGAAGCGACGATGAGTGCCATCCGCCTGGCCCGCGGCTTTACCGGCCGCGACGTGATCGTCAAATTCGCCGGCAACTACCACGGCCACGTCGATAGCCTGCTCGTCGCCGCCGGCAGCTCGGCGGCCACGCTGGCGGTCCCCAATTCGCCGGGCATTACGGCCGGCACGGCCGCCGACACGCTGGTGCTGGCCTACAACGACCCGGCCGGCCTGGAAGCGGCCTTTGCGCGGCATGGCGAACGAATCGCCGGCGTCATCGTCGAGCCGGTGGTGGGCAACATGGGGGTCGTCGTCCCCACGCCCGAGTTCCTCAGCGCACTGCGTGCGACGACCCAGCGGCACGGCGCGCTGCTCATCTTTGACGAAGTGATGACCGGCTTTCGCGTTGCCCACGGCGGCGCTCAGTCGCTGTTCGGCATTCGGCCCGACCTGACCACGCTGGGCAAAATTGTCGGCGGCGGGTTGCCCGTCGGCGCCTATGGCGGCCGGGCCGACGTCATGGATCACATTCTGCCCGCGGGCAAAGTTTTTCAGGCCGGCACGCTCAGCGGCAATCCGTTGGCCACGGCCGCCGGCATCGCCACGCTCAAGCTGCTCGCCGGCGGGGGAGTCTACGATCGGCTGGAAGCACTCTCGGCCCGCCTGGCCGACGGACTTGCGCGAATCGCCTCGGCCGCCGAGGTGCCGCACAGCGTGGCCCGCGTCGGCAGCATGCTGACCCTATTCTTCAACCCGGAAAAAAAGGTGGTCGATTGGACCACGGCCAGCCGCTCCGACACGCGCCGCTACTCTGCCTGGTTCTGGTCGCTGATCGACGAAGGGGTCTACATGCCGTGCAGCCAGTACGAAGCGCTGTTCGTGTCGGCCGCTCACAGCGAAATCGACATCGATGCCACGCTGGCCGCCGCCAAGATCGCGATAGATGCCGCGGCGAGCGTTTAAGCCTGTTTCAAGCCCCGGCCCGCCGCGTTCCGCACCAACCGGTCGACGAATTCGGCATAGCTGATTCCCGCCACGCCCAGCGCCCGGGCGAATCCGGCCGAGGGACCAATGTCGGGATTGCCATTGATTTCGAGAATAAAAATGCTCCCGTCATCGGCCACGCGCAGATCGACGCGAGCGTAGTCGCGGCAGCCGGTTGCTTCGAATGCCGCCAGCGCCGCCTGCTCGATCCGTCGGCCCAGGTCGGCCGTCACCCGCGCCGGGCAGCGGGGCGCCGTGGCCCGATCGGCTGCGCTGCCGGCGTCCCACTTGGCCGCGTAGGTCACCAGCCGCTCGTGCTGACCAAGCGTGGCGGCAAATTCGATTTCGGCCAGCGGCAACAATTGCGGCTCGGACAGCGCGAGGACCGCGGCATTGAATTCTCTGCCGGCGATGAACCGCTCGGCCAGCACGGCGCCATAATCAGCCCGCACCTTGGCGATTTGCTCGGCGAGCGCGGCTTGACCGCTGACGACGCTTTCGGGCCCGATGCCCAGGCTGGCGTCTTCGTGGGCCGGTTTGACGATCGCTGGCCCGCCGGTGAGCAAACTGTCGAGCTCAGCTTGGGGCAGCGGCCGGTCGGCCGGCACCAGGACGAAATCGGCCGTCGGCAAGCCGGCCCCACGCAGCAGCCATTTCACCCGGGCTTTGTTCCGCACCAGTTCCAATGCTGCCGCATCGCTGCCGGTCAGCGCTAAGCCCAGGGCTTCGATCCAGCCGGCCACGAGGGCCTCGCCCCGCCCGACGCCGGCAAAACCCTCGAACAGGTTGAACACCACGTTGGGCCGTCCCAAGCGAGGCAATTCGGCAAGTAGCTCGTCGATCGTGCCGACGCCGACCGCTCGCGCCGCGTGTCCGGCCGCGGCCAGCGCCGCCGTCACCGCCTCGACCGATTCCAGCACTCCCGCCTCACTGGCATAGTCGGGATGGTCGGCGGGAAGGGCGGGGGTGTTGTGCAACACCAGAACATCGAGCGGGCGCATCAATGGCTACCTGCCGGACGGGCCCACGGTGCTGGCCCGCGACTCCTGCCGCTCGATGGCGGCCGTGAGAATTCGGCCGACCAGTTCGCCATGATCAATCCCCATCCGGCCGGCCAACAGCACCAGGTCGCCCGATTTCGGCGACAAGCCGGGCAGCGGATTGGTCTCCAAGAAGTAGGGCACCCCGTCCCGCAGGCGAAAATCGATTCGCGACACATCGCGGCAACCGAGCGCCTGCCACGCGGCCAAGGCCGCCGCCCGCACGGCCGCTTCGTCGGCCGCGCTGATCTGCGCGGGGCATTCGTAAAGAACCCGCCGCTCCCAATCGCGTTTGACTTCCAAACTGTAGATGAACGGCTCGTCCGCCGCCGCACCCTGCGGCAAAATTCGCATGATCCCCAGCACGTCGGGCGGCCGATTGCCCACCAGCCCCACGGTCAACTCGTCGCCGACGATGAACTCCTCGATCAACACCGGCTGCCGATAGTGCTCATACAATTCGGTCAGGGTCTCGATCATCCCCTCGCGGTCGCGAATCAGATTCGTCCGCAAGATCCCCTTGCTCGATCCCTCGAAGGCCGGCTTGACGATCCA
>DATJTR010000571.1:0-6134 GCA_035503215.1 Pirellulales bacterium | reverse complement strand
GATCGAGCGCTGGGCCAGGTCGCGATCCTCGGGCGAACCGGTCTTGGCCGAAACGAGCGTGAGCAGGCCGCTCTCGGCCCACAGCGACGCGAGGCCATCGAGCTTGCGGGCCTGCTGGTCGATCGCCTCGACGTGCGGGCCGATCACGCCGGGCTGCACGAACGCCTCGCGGAAGCGGCGGACTTCGAGCAGCTCGCCCTGCACTTTTTCGAGTGGTGCGATGGCGGCCAGCGCGGTTGCAAACGCTGCCGGATCGTCGGCCCGCAGCAGGATGGCGGCCGCCGTGGCCCGCGTGGCCGGGTCGGTCGCCTCGGCCGAGGCAATGGCCAGCAACAAGGGCAGGGCCGCGGCCGGGGGCTTGCCGGCCCGCAAGAGTTCGGCCATGGCGACCGGAACCATTGCCGGATCGGCAGCGGCCAGGGGCAGCAGCCGATCGAGCGCGCCGTCGAGATGCACCTGGTTGCGATTCAGCGTGGTGAGCAGCCATGCCGATTCGTCTTTCGGGGCAGCGTCGAGCGCCTTTTTCAACGCAGCCGCGATCTTGGGCGACTGGTCCCACGGCTCAGGCTGGAAGTAGGGGCCGGTCGAGTCGGGATGGGTGCCCCAACTGTTGCCGGCCCAGGGGCCTTCGTGATTGAAGAGCCGGGCCAGGGTGGCGAACAGCTCGCGGCGCCGGGCCGGATCAGATTCCTTCTCCAGCCGCGCGACGAGCCCCTCGACCGCGGCCTGCGTGTGCATCAGATGCAATGCCCGCAATGCGCCGGTACGCTGCGGGGCGGAAGCATCCGCGCGATCGACTGCGGCCAGGCAAGCCTGGGCGGCTTCGAGGCGCGCCAGGGCTTGGACGGCCGTGTGCGCGACAACCGGATCGGCATCGGCCACCAGCGGCAAAAGTGCCGGAGCGTGCCCAACCTCGCCCAAGCGAGCGAGCGCCACGACTGCTTCGAGCCGGGTGCGCGGAGCGCTGTCGGCCAGGCCGGCCAGAATTGGCGCAACCGGCACGCCGGCCAGTTGATCTTCGCGATCGGCCAAGGCACGGATGGCGAGCGGCCGTAGGGCTGCGTCGCGGGCCAGCTCGGCGATAAGCGGATGGCTCTTGGCGCCGAGGCCTTGCTTGAGCGCGAACAGGCCGATCGCCCGCGAGGCCAGCGGTGCCGAGGCATCGGCCGCGATGGCCTCGATCGCCTTGACGGATGTTTCGTCGAGCGAACGCGCGAGCAACTCGCGCTGGGCGGCCAGTCGGCGGCGATGGCTGGGCGAGCGCAGCAGGGCGACGAGCTCGGCCGGCGAGGCTTTGGCAAAATCTGGCAGCGGATCGGGCCGATACCCCTTCGGATTCATCCGCAGCAGGAAGCCGACTTCTTCGCCGACATAGGTGAAGACGGCGCCGTGCCAACTGGTGGCGTAAAGATGGCCGAGAGCATCGACGTCGAGATCGGTCACGCGGTCGAGGCGGGCGAATTCTTGCTGGTCGGCGGCAAACGTGGCGCCTTGCGGCTGGAGACGATGGCTGTAAATCCAGCTGCGCCCCCAGTCGGCGGTGTAAAGAGCGGGGCTGGCGCCGGCGGGAAAGCCGGGTTCGTCGAGGAACAGGGCGCCGCAGCCCGATCCGCCGCCGTAATCGGCCAGCGGCTGAATGATCTCGTCGCCAAAGTTCTTGAACAGCCGGGGATAGCCGTGGTCTTCCAGCCCGCTGAAGTGATGCAGCCGGATGTCCCAGCCGCCGCCGTCGTTCGTGTTGTCGCGGGCAAACCCATTGAGCAGCGGATCGAGCCCGACTTCCAAAATGTTGCGCGTACCACGGCTGTAGAGCTCGAGGCCGGTTCCGTCGGTGCGCACCCGCACCACGCCGCCGCCGCGAAGCTCCAGCTTGCGGCCGTCGCTCCCTTCGGCTTCGCGAAAGCCGAAATCACCGATCGCCAGATAGAGCCAGCCATCAACGGCCAGCGTGACGCCATTCGAGGCGTGATCGGCGGGGCGGTCGCGGAAATCCCAGCCAATGTTTTTGACCAACACCTGTTCGCGGTCAGAGCGGCCGTCGCCGTCGGTGTCGATGAAGGCGCTGAGGTGCGGCGGATGCATCAGGTAGAGCCGGTCGCGGTCCCAAACCAGCCCGCGCGGCGAATCGACGTTCGGCACGTAGAGCCGCGTTTCGTCGGCCCGGCCGTCGCCGTCGACGTCGCGCAGGCGATAAACCGCGCCGTGGTTCTTGGTGCGATCGATCGAGCCATTCTTGTCGACCGACACATAGACGACGCCATCAGGAGCGGCCGCGACATACACGGGATATTCGACGGCCGGCGGCGCGGCGAACAGCGTGACGTCGTAGCCCTGCGGGGCCGCGAACTCGTGAGCGAGTTTTTGTTCGGCCGCGGCCGCCGCCGGGGCGAGCGGGCTGTCGATCGTCTGGTCGCCGAAAATGGCGACTTCGCGCAGACTGGCCCAGCCGCCGGCCGAGCCGGTGCAGGTCACGCGAAGGTAGCGCACTCCGGCTGCGTCGAGCGGATGCCTGACGCTGGCCGCGCCGTCGCCTTGGGTTTGATCGGCCAGCACGTTCCAGGCCTGGTCGTCGGCCGAGCCCTCCACGCGGTATTGGTAGTGCCCGCTGTGTTCCCAATCGAGGCGGACGCCGGATAGATGTTGGGGTGCGCCCAGATCGACCTGCCACCACTCGGGCTTATGTTCGTTGGCTGCGCACCAGCGGGTGTCGAGCTTGCCGTCGGCGGCCAAGGCCGGGTCGTGTCCCGGCTCGATGCTCGATGCAGTCGCCGGGCGGTCCAGGGCCAGGTTCACCGCCACGCGAGTCCGCGCCGGCGGTTTCAAGTAGCTGCTGTCGAGCTTGCCGCAAGCCCAGAGCACGCCGCGCGTGAGCAGATCCAGGAACTCGGGCGCTTCGACCGTTTCGTTGTGGTGACCGAGCGTCGTGCCGAACACGCGGGCGCCGTGATATTCGTTGGTCCAGACGCACGTTTCTTCGTTGCCGTTCTCGCGGTTCTTGGCCACGCCGAGCGGATGGGCCGACGGCCAGACCTTTTCGATCCAATACAGCTCGCCGGCCGGGTTGGCCCAGGCGGGGCCGAATCCTTGCATGATCGGATGCTCGGCATCGACGTTCAGCACTTCGTGGCCGTATTGCTCGCCGTGCCGGCGGGAGGTGACGCCGACGAATTCGTGCCAGTTGTCGGTGCCGTTGCGGAAGCAGTGGACGCCGCAATGCACGATGGCGGCCGGCAATCGCTGATTATGCGGGGCCAGCACGCGCTCGGACCAGGCGACGTCGGTCACGCCGCCAAAACATTCGTCGTGGATCACCAGGTCGTAGCCTTTGGCCCAATCGGCGGAGTCAAAAAGCGGAATTTTGGCCTCCTTCGAGCCCTCGCCTTGTTCGACCGTGGTGACTTCGACGTGCGCCCGGGCTTCGAGACCGCGCTTGATGATCTCTTTCTGCGTCGGATAGTCGTGGCAGCAGCCGCCGGTGACGAGCAGAATTTTTAGTGCTTGCGGCGGGGTAGGGGCCGGATCGGCCGCGCCTGCGCGACCGGCCGCGAGCGAACCGGCGAAGGCCGTGAGGATCAGAAGCCAAGTACATCTTTGCCAGAGCTTGGAAGACGAAGTGCGTGGACGTGAGTGGAGTTTCATCGGGTGGGGCCCGTCGTGTGGGGCAAGCGGGGTGGGACAGCGAGGCGAACAGACGCCGCGGGGGGCGTAGCTCGATTGTAACCAGAAGCGCCATTTCAGGGGAAACGGCGGCCAAAGTCTTGAAATCGGCCCCGCTGTGTATCGCACCTTGCGCCCTACCGGTAACGCACCGCAGATCAGTCGCCAAAGCGCTGCAAGGCGGCGAGCAGCGGGGCGAATCGCTCGGAGTGCGCCAGCAGTTCGACGCGGCGGCGCGGGCCGTCGAGCGGCGTCAGGCGGATGTCGAGGCGGTCGGGCGGTAGCGAGTCGGGGAAACGCTCGGCCCATTCGACAAAAACCCACACCGGTTCGACAAAACGCTCATCGAGCCCGAGCTGCCAGAATTCGTCCTCATCTCTCAGGCGATAGGCATCGGCGTGATAGATCGAGCGACTGCCATGGTATTCCTGCACCAAGACGAAGGTGGGGCTGGTCACGGTGCGGCGATCGATGCCGACCGCCTCGGCCACGGCCTGCACGAGTCGCGTCTTGCCTGCCCCCAGCGGCCCATTCAGCCCGATGGCGGCTGGCACGGGCAGCAGTTCGGCCAGTGCGTGCCCCAGCGCCGCGGTGGCGGATTCGTCGGCGAGGTCGAAGGAGGCTTGAGGCATTTGAGGAGGCCTTAGGCTCTAGGCTTTGGGCTTTAGGACGGAACGCATGAACTGTGGACGCGGGAAACGTGTGCCGGACCCAAAAAATGGTTTGCTTCGTTCTTCTCCGCGCCTGGAGCCTAAAGCCTAACGCCTTCTCAGTGCTCATAGCCGCGCGGAGCGAGGGGCGCGCGGCCGGAGGGGGTGGGCTGCCACAGGCCGGGCTCCGCAACGAACTCGCCGATGTCGGTAATCGGCACGCCAACGGGTTGCTCGCGCACGATGCGCTCGGCATCGCCGGGCGGAACGGCCAGCAGCAACTCGAAATCTTCGCCGTCACTCAAGGCGTGGTCAAGCGGCGTGCGGCCGTCGCTGGCGGCGAGCTGCGTGGCCGCGGGGGCGATCGGGACGCGCGCCAGGTCGAGAGAGACGCCGCAGCCGCTTTCGGCGGCCAGGCGGCTGGCGTCGAGCGACAGTCCATCGCTCACATCGATGCCGGCATGCAATTCGTAACGCTCCGCCAGGAGGAGCGCCTCGGCGACGCGGGGTTCGACGTCGAGGTGCCGGCCCAGAATGCTGCCGCCGAATGCGCCGGTGGCCAGCAGGCGATCGCCGGGCTGGGCGCTGCCGCGGCGCAGCGGCCCACGCGGGCCGGGAGTGCCAAAGGCGGTGATGCTGATCACGAGTCCGGCGGCCCAAGTGTTCGTGTCGCCGCCGGCGATGGCCACGCCGTGCCGCGCGGCCAAGGGGAGAATGCCGGCGTACAGTTCGCGGGCAATTTGCGCGGCGTTTTGCTGGGGCAGCGCGACGGCGATCACCACGGCCAAGGGCCGGGCGGCCATGGCGGCCAGGTCGCTCAGGTTGACGGCGAGCGCCTTGTGGCCGATCCGCCGCGGCGCGTGCTCGGCGAGCAGAAAATCAACCCCTTCGGTGAGCAGGTCGGTGGTGACGACGAGCTGGCTGCCGCCCGGGACCGCCAGCAGGGCGGCGTCGTCGCCGGGGCCGATCGCCAGGGCCGGATGAGCCGGGGTGACGGAGCGCAGCCAGGCGATGAACGACGATTCCATGACCGGCGAACATAATCGCCGGGCGGCGCGTCTGGCAAGTGCCGCGGGAGCTCGCAGGCTCTTGAGAGACCCGAAAAAGGAAAGAGGATCGCGTCGATTCGCGGCGCCACGGGAAGGGGACAGTCCCCGGCGGTTTCGAAACAGATGTCTATTTCCGCAGCGAAACGAAGTGGCCGAATTTCGATTCGTTGTTGCGGAGGATGAAGAACTTCAGCGGCTCGAGATCGGCGAAGTTCGGCCGGTTGAGCACCCAGACCACGTTGTCCAGCGAGATCGTTTCCCGATCGTGCAGGCCGGTGAGGATGTCGCCGCGGCGAATGCCTTGCCGGGCGGCCGGGCTGTCGGGACGCACGGCGATGACGGTCATCCCGCCGCGGTATTGCGTCTGCGTCTGGCGAAACTGGGCGGCCGAAATCTCTTCCAGCTTCAGGCCGAGAAGGTCCCACACCATCGCTGCATCGTCACCGTGCGACCGCGCCACCTGCTCGGCGGGGGGGCCGGAACGGGACGAGCCCGAGACCCGGCTGGCCTTCGAGACCAGCACCAGGCTGAGCGTCACCGGTTCATCGTTGCGGCGGACGACGACTTCGATCTGTTCGCCGGCCTTGTGGTCGAGCAGCGCCCGTTCGAAGTCGAGGCTGCGGGTAACCGGTTTGTCGTCGGCCCGGGTAATCACGTCGCCGGCGCGGATGCCGCACTTGGCGGCCGGGCTTTCGTCGGCGATCTCACCCACGACCAGCTCCCCGCGCTTGGCGGCGTCGGCGGCGACCTTTACGCCGTGCACGACCCCTTCGATGCG
>DATJTR010000570.1:0-3618 GCA_035503215.1 Pirellulales bacterium | reverse complement strand
AAACCTCCGGCCTAACGGATTGCTTTCCCGCGCGATACATCAGGAGGCGTGTGGCCGTGAGTCAGGATATTAACGTGCTGGCGTTGGTCAAAGGCGCAGAACGCTACGTGTTTCTCTACGACGATGCCAGCCGCGCCGAAGCGCTGCGCGTGTTGGGTCGCTACGCCTCGAATCCTGAACTCAGCTTTAGCTGGTACGACGCCGCCGTGCTCAGTCAGAAGATCCGCCAGGAAAGCCAGAAAGCGGCCGCCACGCGCCGCTTCCAAATGCCGCAACTGAGCGACACCGACGAGCTTTTCTAAATCAGACCACCCTCATTTCGGAGCGCCGCGCCGGCACGTGCTTCGCGACGTGCCCGACCTTCGACGGGCCACGCGCTCCAGTCTCGGCGCAGGCCTTTTTAGTCGCGCGCTGCCGCGGCCCAAGGCGCCATGCAAACCGCCGTCGCCCGCTACCTCGATTATCTGCGTGTCGAGCGCAACGCGTCGGCGCTCACGATCAAGAGCTACGGCGAAGATCTCACCGCGCTAATCGAGTATCTCACCCAGTGCTACGGCCAACAGCCGGCCGCTCCCGAGATCTCCACGGCCGATCTGCGCGGCTACCTGGCCGCGCTGCACGAAGCCGAATATGCCAAGACGACGATCTCGCGGCGCTTGGCCTCGCTGCGGAGTTTCTTCCGTTTCGGCCAGCGCGAAGGCTGGGCCAAAAGCAATCCGGCCAAGCCGCTGCGCAACCCGCGCAAGCCCCGGTCGCTCCCCCATTTCTTGTCGACCGCCGACATGAATCGGCTGCTCACTGCGCCCCCGGCCGGCGACCCGATGGGACTGCGCGATCGCGCGATTCTGGAAGTGCTCTATTCGGCCGGCCTCCGCGTGAGCGAGTTGGCCGGGCTGAACGACGCCGATCTCGATCTCGACGCCGGCGCGGTGCGCGTCCGCGGCAAAGGCCGGCGCGAACGCATCGGCCCCGTCGGCTCGCATGCCGTGCGGGCGGCGCAGGCGTGGCTCGACGTGCGCAAACTATCGCCGCGCGAAAAGCAAGGAGCGCACGCCCCAGTGTTCACCAACAAGTTTGGCCGCCGGCTGACCACGCGCAGCGTTGCGCGAATGTTGGAAAAACATCTCCGCACGAGCGGCCTTGATCGCCGCACCACGCCCCACACGTTGCGTCACAGCTTTGCCACGCACCTGTTGGATCACGGCGCCGACATTCGCAGCGTGCAAGAATTGCTGGGGCACAAAAGCCTGACCACGACGCAAATCTACACGCACGTCAGCACCACGGGCCTGTTAGCCGCTTACGAGCGCGCCCATCCGCGGGCGAAATGAGACGGTGACCGATCCGCTCCGTCCGACGACGCGAGCCAGCTGCCGCCGATCACTGGCTGTCCGGCTCGGCCGAATCGTCCTTGGTCTCCGGCTCATCGTCGCCGATCTTGAGCACCGGCTGGTCGCTCGATTCGTCCGCCCGTTTCATATCCGGTTTGCGAGCCGTCGCATCGGCATTCGGGCCGCCAGGCTCAGGAGCGTTGCCGGCGACGTCGTCGGCGTTGGCGACTTTCCACGCCGTCAGGCCATGCGCCGTGGCGACGAGCAGCACTCCCTGGCCATCGACCAGCATCGTGCCGATGCCGGTCAACTCGTCGCCATATTGATAGCGGTCGAGGAGGCTCCCGTCGGCTGCCAGAATGTGAATCGAACCGTCGGCGCCGGTGAGCAACCATTGCCCGGGGGCATTGCCTAGCACATGGCCGGGAATCAACTGGTCGCACGGCGTGTTCCGCACTCCCACCGGCAGCGGATAGTTCCACAGCTCGCTGCCGTGAAAATCGAGTCCCACGGCGACGAACTCGGACGGCTTGCTGGCCGACAGCGCCGCCAGCCGCCACGCGCCCGGCTCGCCACTTTCGGCTGCCGAACTCGGAAGATCGGACAGATTCGCCGCGACGATGATATCGATCGGCCGCGTCGGCACCGGAATGTCGGCCAGTTGCGTGCCGGAATAGTCCACGACGCCGAGCGCCGGTCGTTCGTTGCCCACCAGGATGCGATGATGCCCGTCCGGATCACGGTAGAGCGGTGCCACGCTGAGCACGTTTTCGAAATTTCGATTCGACCAGATCCGCTCGCCCGTGAGTGAGGCGCATTGCACGCCGACCTCGCCCAGGTAGCCGACCAGGATTTCAAGTTTTCCGTCGCCGTCAACGTCGGCCAGTTGGACGTCCGAAATCCCCTGCCGGGTTTCCTCGGGATAGCTGCCTATCGCTTGCCACGACTCATCCATCAAATAGACTTTCCGCTGCGCGACCGCGAACGCGGCAAACGTCCGCCGCCCCTCTCCATCGACCGCGGTTCGCAATTGCGTGGCGGCCCCATCTTCCGGCAAATCGATATCGTGCCGGGCGATCGTTTTGCCCTCGCCGTCCAACTCGGCGATGGTTCGCCAACCGTCGAACACCGCGATTCGCTGCTGGCCGTCGGCATTGGCGTAGACGACGACGTTGCCGGGGTTCTTGATGTCTTCGGTGGTCCAGAGCTTTTCGAGTTTCAGTTTTTCGGGCTCGCTGCACTCGGCGATTTTGGCCCGCGGCATTTCGATTTCTTGATTCACGCCGACCGTGGCCTCGGCCAGTTGCCGCTCAAAATCGGCCCGCACCTTCCGATACTCGGCCAGCGTTTGGTCGGCCACGTTTTCGCCGGCCAACAGTTTGTCGAGCAGCTTGGGAAGCGCTTCGGCCAGGTTGGGTTTGTAACCCACGTCGTAATACTGCACCGTGCCGTCGCTGCCGAGGACGATCATCGAGGGAAATCCGGGAGTCTTGAAGACGCTTTCCGAGAAGCGATCGGGATCGCGCACCACCGGGATCGTCAGCCCGCGCACGGTGAATGCGTTCTCGATCGATTTGTTCGACACCTCGGCCGGATCGTTGTCCACGGCCAGGATGGCCACCTTGGGATTGTCGCGATACTGACGATAGACCTTTTCCAAGTTCGGGAAATTCTCGAAGCACCAATGGCAGTTCATGTCCCACATGTCGAGCACCACCACACGGCCCTCGAGGCTGGCCGCGTCGACCTCTTTTCCCTCGAAGTCGACAAACTTGAACTTGCCTGGCTTTTCTCCCAGCAGGTCGCTCGGGGGGTGAATGAGCTCTGTCGGCATCAAGACGAAATGATCGACGAGCTTGGCCGTGGGGGGGGCCTCGTACTTGAAAGCGTTCGGGCCGATCTTGCCGTCGAACGCCGCCCCCTTGAGATCGATCGTGAGCGTGAACTTCTGACCGTCGCTGACCTCCCGCAGGATTCTCGAATCGAAAATCTCCATCCGCCGCAGCAAGTACGTCTTCGGATCGACCCACAGGACGAAGGTTCCTTCCGATCCGGTGACCTCCATCACGTCGGACAGCGTTTCCTCGCCCGGTAGCGTTTTCTCGCCCAACCAGCGGGTCGTATAGTCATCGCCGAACAGCCGCTTGAAGGGCTGGTTGGCGAAAAGCAATTGCAGTTGTGGCAAGGGAAATCCGGACTCCTGGGCGCCGAGAATTCGTTCCAAGAGTGGTTCGTGATAGAGCGCTTCGAGGTTAATCTCGCTGGGTGCCGGCAGAAACAAGATTTG
>DATJTR010000569.1:0-3986 GCA_035503215.1 Pirellulales bacterium | reverse complement strand
AAATTTTCGCCATTTGAGACACTTCGATGCGTTGGCCCTTACGGTATCAGATTCTGGTTCCCTTTGCCGCCGTCATGGTGGCGCTGGTGGTGGCCGTCAGCCTGTTGACCGCCTATCTTGCCGCCAGGCAATCGTTTCGCCAGACGGTCGGGCGGCTGCGCGACGTGGCGCACACCCTGGCCGACGCTCGTTTTCCTTTGACCGACGCAGTGCTGCGGCAGGCGCATGGTTTGTCTGGGGCCGAATTGGTGCTCACCGACGGACAGAATGTGTTGGCGGCGAGTTGGCCGGCAGCCGAGCCATTGCCGTCGATCGCCGAGACCAATCAATGGGACAATCTGGAGTTGGACCGCACGACCGTTGTCTCGGGCGAGCGGTATTTTCATGCCGCGCTGCGGATGGCCCCGCGCAACGATTTGCCGAGCGGTTCGGTGCTGAACCTGCTCTATCCCGAGCGAAGTTGGCGCGACGCCCGTTGGCAAGCGGCCTATCCGCCGCTGTTGGTTGGGCTGCTCGCCCTGGGGCCCGTGGCGCTGCTGGCGAGCACGGTCGCGGGCCGATTGAGCCGGCCGATCGTTGAGTTGCGGCACCAAGTCGGGCGGATCGCCAGCGGCGATTTTCAGCCCCTGCCGCTGACGCCTCACGACGACGAGCTGCGTGATTTGACTCGCAGCGTCAACGCCCTGGCCGGTCAGCTCGAAGAAATGCAGCGCGTCGTCAAACGGTCCGAGCGCTTGACGCTGTTGGGCCAGTTGAGCGGCGGGCTGGCCCATCACCTTCGCAACGACGTTACCGGCGCACGCATCGCCGTGCAACTTCATCAGCGTCATTGTCGACAGGTCGATCAGGAGAGCTTGGCAGTCGCGCTACGTCAATTGACCCTGACCGAGCAGCACTTACAGCGGTTCCTGGCCGCCGGGCGCCCCCAGCCCCCCTGCCGCACCGAGTGCGATCTGCGTGCCCTCGTGGACGAGCTGGTCAAGCTCGTCGGCCCAGCCTGCCGGCATCGCCGGGTTGAGCTGCGGGTCGAAGACGGCGCGGGGGACGTGCGGCTGCCCGCCGATGAAGAACAACTGCGTCAATTGCTGTTGAATCTGGTGATGAACGCGATCGAAGCCGTGCCGCCGGGCGGACAGGTGCGGATCGTTTCGCAAGCTTCGGCCGCCGAAGTGACGATCGCCGTCCATGACACAGGGCCCGGTCCGCCGCCGGCGATTGCCGATCGGCTGTTCGAGCCGTTCAGCACCGGAAAGCCGGAAGGAATCGGGCTGGGGCTCACGGTCGCCCGGCAGATCGTCGAGGCCCACGGCGGCAGCCTCAGCTATACGAGCAGCGGCGGAACGTGTTTCACGGTCGCGCTGCCGCGAGGTTCGGGCGACGAGAGCCGGGATTCGAATGAGACTGCCAGCCAGCACGCCGTCGCTTCCGACATTCCTCAAGCCGTTTGATTCCAGCGCGAGAACCCGCCATGAGCCAGGTATTGATCGTCGACGACGAAGAGAGCATTTGCTGGGGGCTGTCGCGGCTGTTGCGCGAGGCGGGGCATCGAGTCAGCGTCGCCTCATCGGCCGAAGAAGCCTTGCTCGTGGCCGATACCGAGCGACCGCAGCTCGTCGTGCTCGACGTCCGCCTGCCGGGCATGGATGGGCTGTCGGCGATGCAAGAACTGACCGCACGGCTCGGACCCATTCCCATCGTGGTGATCACCGCGTTCGGCAATTTGGATACGGCCGTGACTGCCGTACAGAATGGGGCGTTCGATTATCTGTCCAAGCCGTTCGATTTGGAGCAGGCCACGACCGTGATCGAGCGGGCGCTGGCGGCCAGCGCTCCTCAGCCAGCGGCCACAGTTGCCGAGTTAGACACTGGCTCGCCCGACGAACTGTTGGGCGCCAGCCCGGCGATGCAAGAAGTTTTCAAGCGGATCGCGTTCGTCGCCGCGAGCGATTGCTCGGTGCTGATCACCGGCGAGAGCGGAACGGGCAAGGAACTGGTGGCCCGGGCGATTCATCGGCATTCGCTGCGCGCCGACCGGCCGTTTGTGCCGATCAATCTGGCGTCGCTCAGCCCGACGCTCGTCGAGAGCGAACTTTTCGGCCACGTGAAAGGTGCGTTTACCGGGGCCGACACCGCCCGCGCCGGTCTCTTGGAATTGGCCGATGGCGCCACCGTATTTTTCGACGAAGCAGCCGACATTCCGCCCAACGTGCAAGTGAAGTTGCTGCGGGTGATCGAACAACTCGAAGTGACCCCAGTCGGCGATACGCAACCGCGCAAGAGCGCGTTTCGGGCGATCACGGCAACCAGCCGCCAGCTACAGCACCAGTTCGCCGAAGGCAGCTTCCGCCAGGACCTGTATTTTCGACTGGCCGTGTTCGAGATTCACGTTCCGCCGCTCCGCGCGCGGGTGGACGACATACCACTGCTGGCCGAGCGATTTCTGGCTCGCATCAATCATGGCGAAGGACGGCCGGCTCGCTTCACCAAGGAGACGGTCGACAGCCTATGCCGCCGCCGTTGGCCCGGCAACGTTCGCGAGCTGCGCAACGCCATCGAGCACGCCGCATTGGTCGCGCGGGGCGGGCCAATCGGACCGGAGCACTTGCCGCCGCCGATCGAAGTGGATGGTCCCGAAGCGGCCAGCACGTCGACGGTTCTGGCCGGCGCGGTTCGCGACTGGACCACGGCGGAACTGACCTCGGGAAAGAGCGCGGGCTACCTCTACGAGCAATTCCTGGCCGCGGCCGAGTCCCCTCTGTTCGATACCGTGCTCAAGCACACGCTGCACAACCGCGCGGCAGCCGCCGATTTGTTGGGCATTCATCGGGCTACGCTCCGCAAAAAACTGCAGTGACCGGCCTGGCGCTGCGGTTCAGCCGCGGGCCTTCAGCAGGTCGCGGATCTCGGTTAGCAGCACTTCTTGCTTTGGTGGGGGCGGCGGCGTCGCTGGGGGCTGGTGTCGCACCATGTTCATCAGCTTGACGACAGCGAAGATCGCCAGGGCCACGATTAAAAAATCGACCACCGTGCTGACGAATGCCCCATAGCGGATCACCGCCTTTTCCGCCCCGGGAATGGCCAGGGTCTGGTCGGAAAAGTCGATGCCACCGGTAAGGGCTCCCAGCGGGGGCATCACCACGTCGTTGACGAGCGAGGTGACGATTTTTCCGAATGCGGCTCCGATGACGATGCCGACCGCCATGTCGACCACATTGCCCCGCAGCGCGAACTCCTTGAACTCCTTCATGATGCTCATGAGATACCTCCGAACCGTGAAATGAATACGACTGGCCGGCATCGCTCCCCGCGGGAAAATCGAGATCGGCCGCTCTGCCCAAACCGCTGGCTGGTGAGCATTCCGGCCAGCATTCTACTCCTGCCGCCGACCGGTCAATGCCGATTCACGGAACTGCCGAGCGGCGATGAACGGGCCGAAACTCGACCGAGTGCACCCGCGGAACCGAACGTTGCCGGGCCCCGCGGCACGAAAATTGCCCGAATCGGCCGGGGATTCTGGCCGCCCGCGGGGCGCCCGGGTCGTGCCGGCCGGGCCGCTTGCTATTAGGATGGCGGTCGTTTGCCCGCGAAATCCCAATCGAATGCCGGTCTTCTGGTCCATACCTTTCCCCCTCTCAATCGTCCGTGGAGCCCATAAACGTGTCGAGTACCCTGGAATCGGAATCGTTGCAGTCGCCTCCGCTCGCGCCCCGCGCTCTGCCGCAAAGCACGCAGCGCGCGGGGCTTGGCTTTGCCGCCACCATCCTCACCAGTGCTTTTCTGCTGTTCGAAGTGCAGCCGCTGTTGAGCAAGTTCATCCTGCCTTGGTTTGGCGGCAGTCCGGCAGTGTGGACGACGGCGATGCTCTTTTTCCAGGTCATGCTGTTCGCCGGATACACCTATGCGCACTTGCTCACGCGGCTGTTCACGCCCCGCTGGCAAATGATCGTTCACAGCAGCTTACTGCTCGCGGCCGCGTGCCTGTTGCC